>CAKZXL010000516.1 GCA_937883885.1 uncultured Aquincola sp.
CGCTACAACCCCGACGAGTTCCTGATCAGCCTGATGGGCACCATCCACGAGACGGGCCATGGCCGCTACGAGCAGAACCTGCCGCGCGCGCTGCTGGGCCAGCCGGTGGCGCAGGCGCGCTCGATGGCCATCCATGAAAGCCAGTCGCTGAGCTTCGAGATGCAGCTGGGCCGCAGCCGCGCCTTCGTGCAGCAGCTGGCGCCGCTGGTGGCCGAGCACCTGGGCCCGCAGCCGGCCTTCGAGCCCGAGAACCTGTGGCGCCTCCTCACCCGCGTGGCGCCCGGGCGCATCCGCGTGGACGCGGACGAGGTGACCTATCCGGCCCACGTGATCCTGCGCTACGAGATTGAGCGGCCGTTGATCGAAGGCGAGATCGAGGCCGAGGACATCCCCGCGCTGTGGAACGCCAAAATGCAGGAGCTGCTGGGCATCGACACCACCGGCGACTACACCAACGGCCCGCTGCAGGACGTGCACTGGCCCGAGTCGTTGTTCGGCTACTTTCCCTGCTACTCGCTGGGCGCGATGTATGCGGCGCAGTGGTTCGCGGCCATGCGCCGCGCGGTGCCCGACACCGATGCCCGCGTGGCGGGCGGCGACTTCACGCCGGTGTTCGGCTGGCTGGATCAGCACATCTGGCAGCAGGGCTCCCGCTGGACCACCGACGAACTGGCGCTGCGGGCCAGCGGCGAGCCGCTGAACCCGGCGCACTTCAAGGCGCACCTGGAGGCGCGTTACTTGGCCGATTGAGGTGTTTGTGGGGGCGCTGAACGCAGCAGCCGGAGGCCGTTGCCGACCACCAGCAAGCTGGCCCCCATGTCGGCAAACACCGCCATCCACATCGTCGCCTCGCCCATCACCGCCGCCACCAGGAAAGCGGCCTTGATGCCCAGGGCCAGCGTGATGTTCTGCCACAGCACCGCATGCGTGCGGCGCGACAGGCGTACCGTCTCGGCGATGCGGCGCAGGTCGTCGTTCATCACCACCACGTCGGCGGCTTCGGCCGCGATGTCGGTGCCGGCGCCGCCCATCGCGATGCCGATGTCGGCGGTGGCCAGCGCCGGCGCATCGTTGATGCCGTCGCCGGCCATGGCCGTGGGGCCATGGCGCTGCTGCAGCGCCTTCAGCTGCACCAGCTTGTCTTCGGGCAGCAGGTTGCCGTGAGCCTGGCCGATACCGGCTTCCCGCGCCACCGCCTGCACCGTGGCGTCGTTGTCGCCGCTCAGCATCACGGTCTGCAGGCCCAGCGCGCGCAAGCCGGCCACCGCCTCGGCCGCATGGGGCTTGACCGTGTCGGCCACGGCGAACAAGGCCAGCGCCTGGCGCTCGTCGGCCAGCAGCGTGACGCTGCGGCCGGCGTTTTCATGTTCACGCAGCGCCGCTTCCAGCGCCGGGCTGCACAGGCCACGCTCTTCCATCAGCCGGTGGTTGCCCAGCACGTAGGCCCGGCCTTCCACCTGGCCGGCGGCGCCGCGGCCGGTGAGCGCCTGGCTGTGGCTGACCTCGGCCGGCGCGACCTTCAGGCCCGCCGCGATGGCGGCCGACACCGGATGGTTGGACGCGTGGGCCAGGCTGGCCGCGATGCGTTCGATGTCAGCCGCGGGCATTGCCACGCCCTCCAGCACCTGCCAGTGCACCAGCACCGGCTTGCCGTGGGTGATGGTGCCGGTCTTGTCGAAGGCGACGGCCTTGAGCTTGCGCGCTTCTTCCAGGAAGCTGCCGCCCTTGATCAGGATGCCGCGCCGCGCCGCCGCCGCCAGGCCGCTGACCACCGTCACCGGCGTGCTGATGACCAGCGCGCAGGGGCAGGCGATGACCAGCAGCACCAGCGCCTTGTAGACGGCCTGCAGCCAGTCCCATCCGGCCAGCCAGGGCCCCAGCAGCGCCACCGCCAGCGCGATGGCGAACACCAGCGGCGTGTACACCGCCGCAAAGCGGTCGACGAAGCGCTGCGTCGGCGCCCGTGCGCCCTGGGCCTGCTCCACCGCCTGGACGATGCGGGCCAGCGTGCTGTGGTCGTGCGGCTGCGTCACACGCAGCTCCAGCGTGCCCGCCTGGTTCACGGTGCCGGCGAACAGCGCATCGCCTTCGGCCTTGTCCACCGGCAGGCTTTCGCCGGTCACGGCCGACTGGTCGACCGCGCTGCGCCCGGCCACCACGGTACCGTCGAGCGCAATGCGCTCACCCGGCCGCACCCGCAGCACCGCGCCCACTGGCACGCTGGCCGCGGGCTGGTCCTGCCAGCGGCCATCGGGTTGGCGCACCTGGGCCGTGGCCGGCGACAAGGCCAGCAGGCCGTGCACCGCCTGGCGTGAGCGATCGACGGCCTTGGCCTCGATGGCTTCGGCCAGCGCATACAGCGCCATCACCATCGCCGCCTCGGGCCATTGGCCGATGGCGAAGGCGCCGGTCACGGCCACCGCCATCAGCGCATTGATGTTCAGGCGGCCGTGGCGCAGCGCCTGCAGTCCCTTGGCGTAGGTTGACAGGCCCGCCAGGCCGATGGCGGCTGCGGCCACCGCCATGCCGGCCACGCGCCAGGGCAGGGTGTCGGGCGCAAAAAAGTGCAGCAGCTCGGCGGCCAGCGCCAGGCCCAGCGCGGCCAGCAGGCGCGGCGTCTGGCTGCGCGGCGCGGCCACGGTGGCCTCGGCCTGCAGCGGCGTGGCGCTGTAGCCGGCGCGGCGGATGGCCTGCGCCGCCGCCTGCACCACCGGCGGCTCGGCATCCACCGTCAGCGTGCGGCTGCCCAGGTGAAAGCTGAGGGCGCGGATGCCGGCCAGCGGCTCCAGCGCGCGGCGGATGTCGGCCTCTTCGGCGGCGCAGTCCATCTGCGGCACGTGCAGCCGGGTGCCGCGGCACGCGGCGGGCGGCGGCTCGGCCGGGGCGTGGTCATGACGGTGGTCGTGGCCGTGGTCGTCGTGGTCATGGGCGTGCCCATGTCCGTGGTCGTGGCCGCAGCAGGTGGGGCCCGCGGTGGGTCGTGCGGGTTGAAGGGGGATGTGTCCATGCGCCATGACCGCATTGCAAACCCTGGAGCCGCTCCAGAGTCAAGCGCCATGCGGCTACAGTCGGCCGATGAGCAGTCCGGCAACCCCCTTGCGCATCGGTGAACTGGCCCAGGCGGCCGGCATGGACGTGGACACCGTTCGCTTCTACGAGAAGTCGGGCCTGCTGCCCGCACCCGCGCGCAGCGACAACAACTACCGCCGCTACGACCGCAGCGCGCTGCAGCGGCTGCGCTTCATCGCCAACTGCCGGGCACTGGACATGAGCCTGGACGAGATCCGCGTGCTGCTGGCCCACATGGACCAGCCGGGCGCCGATTGCTCGGTGGTGGATGCGGTGGTGGCCGAGCACCTGGGCCATGTGCGTGAGCGCATCGCTGCGTTGCAGTTGCTGGAGCGGCAGCTCGCGCTGCTGCAAAGCAGCTGCCAGCATGCGGGCAGCGGCGAACTGTGCGGCATCGTGCTGGCGCTGGGCGAGGCGCGACCCGCCGATGCGCTGCCGGCCCGAGGCGTGCACAGCCGCTGAGATCGTCACGGTCGTGGGCGCGGCCGTCCCTACAATCGCGGATCACTTTTGCTGCATCGCACCAACCGCCATGACTGCACCCACCGTTCCCGACCTTCAGCACATCGCGCCGCGTGAGCAGGCCGAGATCCTGGCGCAGGCCCTGCCGTACATCCGCAAGTTCCACGGCAAGACCATCGTCATCAAGTACGGCGGCAACGCGATGATCGATCCGGTGCTGCAGCAGGACTTCGCCGAAGACGTGGTGCTGCTCAAGCTGGTGGGCATGAACCCGGTGGTGGTGCACGGCGGCGGCCCGCAGATCGACGAGGCGCTGAGCCGCCTGGGCAAGAAGGGCACCTTCATCCAGGGCATGCGTGTCACCGACGAAGAAACCATGGAAGTGGTGGAGTGGGTGCTGGCCGGCCAGGTGCAGCAGGACATCGTGGGCCTGATCAACGCTGCCGGCGGCAAGGCCGTGGGCCTGACCGGCCGCGACGGCGGGCTGATCCGCGCGCGCAAGCTCAAGATGGTGGACAAGAACGACCCCACCATCGAGCACGACGTTGGTCAGGTGGGCGAGATCGAGTCGATCGACCCCAGCGTGGTCAAGGCGCTGCAGGACGACCAGTTCATCCCGGTGATCTCGCCGCTGGGCTTCGGCGCCAACAACGAGAACTACAACATCAATGCCGACGTGGTGGCCGGCAAGCTGGCCGAGGTGCTGCGCGCCGAGAAGCTGATGCTGCTGACCAACACGCCCGGCGTGCTGGACAAGGCAGGCAACCTGCTCACCGACCTGTCGGCGCGGCAGATCGACGAGCTGTTCGCCGACGGCACCATCAGCGGCGGCATGCTGCCCAAGATCGCCGGCGCGCTGGACGCGGCCAAGGGTGGCGTCAATGCCGTTCACATCATCGATGGCCGGGTGCCGCACGCCATGCTGCTCGAGATCCTGTCGGAGCAGGCCTACGGCACGATGATCCGCTCGCATTAAGTCAGCCCCCAAGCTCGCTGCGCTCGCGGCCCCCCGCGGGGGCGCAGGTTCCTTGGGGCGGCCCGGCGGAACCTCTTCCCATCGGCGCTTCGGCGCCGTGCGTCTGTAGGCATCGGCCGACATCGTCGGCCATCTTTACCAGTCCTCGGGCCAACGTCGTGCAAGAAGCGGCGTTGCGCCATCGGTGTGCCCACATTGTTCGCGTGTTCGCAATGGCGCGTTGCGGCCATGCGGGTTTTTCCTGTCCGGGTTGATCCCTACAGTCCATCTCACTGACCAACGTCATTGAAAGGACCTGACATGAAGAACCGTTTCATCGCCGCTGCTTCCCTGGTTGCCCTGCTGGCTTCGGGTGGCGCCTTCGCCCAGTCCGACGTGTCCCGCGTGGACGTGGTGGGCCGCAACACGGCCAACGCCTGGAACAACGGCGACACCAATGGCAACCGCGAACCGGTGAGCTACAGCAACGCCGTCAGCCGCGCTGAAGTGAACGCCCAGACCCGTGCCGCCATGGCCGCTGGCGACCGCTTCGCCATCGGCGACACCTGGGGCCAGCAACTGGGCCAGCGCTTCCAGCAGCCCGAGCTGACCACCACCGCCGCCGCCAAGAGCCGCGACGAAGTGCGCGCCGAAACGCTGCAAGCGATGCGCAACGACCAGATCGTCTACGGCGACAGCCACAGCTGATCGACCTGACCGGCGCAGCCGGTCCGCGCCGGTAAGCGAGGGCCATGCGACCATGCTTGCATGACCGCTCGCTGCACCTGGCTCTTCGACCTCGACGACACCCTCCACGACGCTGGCGCCTACGTTTTCGGGGCGCTGCATGAGTCGATGGGGGTGTTCGTGCAACGGGAGTTGCGCATCACCCGGGAAGAGGCCGACCGCCTGCGACGCCAGTATTGGCTGCGGTACGGCGCCACCCTGCTAGGGCTGGTGAAGCACCACGGCGTCAAGCCCGCGCATTTCCTGCACGAAACCCATCTGCTGCCCGGCCTGGAAGAGCGGGTCACCGGCCATCGGCACGACCTGGCCGTGCTGCGCCGGCTGCCCGGCCGCAAGCTCATCCTGACCAATGCGCCGCGCGCCTATGCGCTGCGGGTGTTGCAGGCGCTGGGCGTTGCACAACTCTTCGACGGCGTCATCACCATCGAGGACATGGCCATGTTCGGCCACCTGCGGCCCAAGCCCGACGCTCGCATGTTTCGCGCGCTGGCTGCGCGGCTGCGGGTGCCGCCTTCGCGCTGCGTGCTGGTGGAAGACACGCTGGACCATCAGAAGTCGGCACGCAGCATCGGCATGCACACGGTATGGATGCAGCGCTTCGGCCGCCGCTCGCCCACACGGGCACAGCGCCAGCGCTGGAGCAGGCAGCCGGCGTATGTGCAACTCAAGACCAGCCGACTGAACGACCTGCTGCGCCCGGGTAAGCACCAACCTTTGCGGTGCGGCAAAAGCATGAAAACGGGCGAATCTGGGGGGGTGTGAAATTGTTTCTACGTGCAAGAATCGACCGCAGCGTCAACTTTTGCGCACTTGGCGATGTCCCAGCTCTCGTCCGTATCCGAATTAGACTCGATGGCGTCCGACGCAGACCTGCCTTCGCGCAAGCGGCCCAAACCCGGGGAGCGCCGGGTGCAGATCCTCGAGACGCTGGCGGCCATGCTGGAGCAGCCGGGCGCTGAGCGCGTCACCACCGCCGCCCTGGCCGCCCGGCTGGAGGTGAGCGAAGCCGCGCTGTACCGCCATTTCGCCAGCAAGGCGCAGATGTTCGAGGCGCTGATCGAGTTCATCGAAGGCAGCGTGTTCACCCTGGTCAACCAGATCGTCGAGCGTGAGCCGCTGGGCCAGGTGCAGGCGCAGCGCACCATCGGCGTGTTGCTGCAGTTCGCCGAGAAGAATCCCGGCATGGTGCGCGTGATGGTGGGCGACGCGCTGGTGTACGAGAACGAACGCCTGGCCACCCGCATGAACCAGTTCTTCGAGCGGCTGGAATCGGTGCTGCGCCAAAGCCTGCGCGGTGCCGCGGAGCGCGCGGGCTCCGGCACGCCCACGGTCGATGGCCAGGTGCATGCCTCGGTGCTCACCGCCTTTGCGGTGGGCCGCTTGCAGCGCTATGCGCGCTCGGGCTTCAAGCGCCTGCCCACCGAGCACCTGGAAGCCTCCTTGCAGCTTCTGGCCGGCTGACAACCCGGCCCGCGCGCGGCCCCCGCGGCCGTTCGCTGCTACCGTCGCGCCATGTTCGATGTGACCTGGGGCGGTGAACAGTTCCGCCTGCTGCCGCAAAAGGCGGCTTATCTGCCCGACCACCGCACGCTGTTGATCGCCGATGCCCACATCGGCAAGGCCGTGAGCTTCCGCCGCCTGGGCGTGCCGGTGCCGCGTGGCAC
>CAKZXL010000517.1 GCA_937883885.1 uncultured Aquincola sp.
CGCCGAAGTCGACCTACAACGAGGCGTTCAAGAAGGCCATCGAGGGCTGGGCGACCATCGTCTACTTCGACGCCGGCCCGAGCGCCAAGGCCAAGCAGGTCATCGACGTCGACAAGGCCACGCGCGACCAGGACGTGAAGATGGCCTCGGTAGAGGCAGCTGGCGCCGCTCCTCGCCGCGCGCGCCCCTGAGGAGCCCGAATGCTTGCTCCTCAGCCCTGGACCTACAACCACCGCGCCGGCGGAACTCGAGGGAGCCGCCTATGAGGAGCGAGCCGACCTGGGTGAACGTTCCCAAGACCTGGACCGAGGCCAGCTACCGGCTCACCCGCACGTGTCAGAACGACTGCGAGTCGAGTTCGGCAAGTCGGGAAGCGTTTTCCGCGCTCCTCGAGAGCGTGCAGGCAGCCACTCGCGAGATGGCCCTGGTACGAAAGGACGGTACGCTGGTCGACGGCGACATCGTCATCACGCAGGCATACCGTGACGCCGTGGTTGCACTCGTCGACGCCATCCGCTCCGACTGCGAGGCCAGTACCGCCAGCCTGGAGACCTACTCTGTCTTCTTAAACGAGCTCGACGAGGCCATCGCCGAAGCCGCGGGCGACGACGACCTGATGTCGGTGAAGAAGTTCCTGGAGTCCGGCCATGCGCTCGACTACGCACTCAAGTCGCGCAAGGTGTCCGAGCGCGCTGTGATTGCCGTGCTCGAGCGAGCTGTGCAAGGCACGTCCGCTAAGACGCTCAAGTTCGTCTTCGACGGCAGCCCGGACGATGGCATCGAGCGCTGCCGTACGCCCTTCGGAATCTACGAGGTGCAGCAGCTGCATCGCGGAACCCTGGCGTCCTTCTACTACGGCAACTCCTTCCGGCGCCTGATGGATCGTGTAGGCACTACGCGTGAACAGGCAGTCGCCGCGTGTCAGTCCGACTTCAACAACCGCGTGCGTGAGTGCCTGGCCAACCCTGGCCGGGCGCCGCTCGAGCCCGTGCTGCCAGGTTCGATTCCGTCACCACCCACCACTACGCCGGCTCGCCGTCGTGCACGACCGTGAGAGACCACATGAACGCATACAAGCCGGCACGGCAAGACAAAGTCGAGGTGACGATCGCTCGTGAAGGCAGCGAGCCCGTCACCAGGATGGCCACCGTTTATTCCGTCCACCCCAACGGCGACTTCGTGCTGGTGGCCGGGCGCATGTACGTCCAACGCTTCACCGCCGCCGACCTGACCGGCGGCTCCCATTCATTCAAGCTGTTGTCACGGGCGGACTACGCCGCCGACCAGGACAACGGCGATCAGATGGACCGCGTTCTTTTCGCGATGCGGCGTGCGCTCGTCGAGCAGCGCCAGGTCATCGACGTCGGCGACTCCAAATTCCGGTTTCAGCGCCGCAACGAGGAGTTCGAGGACGGCGGCAACGCATTCCGGGCCTTGCAGTCCGGCGTCTTCGCCTACTTCCGAGCTACCGCGGGTGGGGTTGAGGTACCGGGCCGTTGGGTGCATCTGGGCTCGACGGACGACCTCGAAGACCTGATGAAGCCCTACCTGCACAACATGGCGTCGAGCGACCTCGAAAAGCTCCACGTGACGATGTCGGCCAATGCAGCGCTGCAGTCGCTGGTGAACGACCGCGCGGCCGCGCGCCGCAGCCGAACTCCGAGCGCGCCGGCTGCCTCGGACACCCTGCTTTTCGCGCCGGCGTCACACGTCCCTGGTGAATTCGTCGTTGGCCAGTACCGCGACGCCACTCCCGGCGCACGCCGGACTCCCCGCTGAACGGAGCGCCCATGGCCCCCTCGAGCACCTTTACCGTCGATCAGCTGCGCGGCGACATCCTGTCAAACACGATGCGCCTGCTTCACGAGAACCCGGCGCGTCTCCCGGAGGGTTACCACAGCGCGGTGGCCGAGCCTGGCGTGGCCATGCTGGTCGAGCCCTTGAACGAGCACACCTTCGTCTTCGTGCCGCCCAACACCGTGCACCAGTTCGCCAGCAAGCCTGGAAGCGGCACCGACAAGCTGCGCCAGCGCATCCATGCCGGCCTCTTCTTCCACTCGGTGGTGAACAACAAGCGCGCCGAATACTTGCGCGCTGCGGCCGCCGCTGATGTAGGGCACGTCGCCTTCACCACGGGCAAGAAGAGCTCAAGCCCGTAGGTTGAGGTGCCGCCCTGAGCAACGGTCATGCTGGCCGCATTCAAAGTGGATGGACACCAATCCTTCGAAGCACCCCAATTCCGCCGCAGGTCGCGCTTTCGAGAGACTATTGCGGCGCCCGGCGGCGCCGTATTCCTGCCAACACTGCCACGCCAGCCGCCAGCAATGCCCAAGGAGCAGGCTCCGGAACAGGACTGATCGGGAGTGCACCAGTGAGGAAACGCCCCGAGTTCGAGGTGAACGCTGCTCCCTCAGGCAGCACAAGGTAGAACCTTGCAGTGTTGCTCAGGTCCATGGTGCTCCCCGGTCCAGCGGTTGCCACGAGCGACATGTCGAAGTAATTATCCTCTTGAATCTCAAACGGAATTCGCCCCGTTTTCAGAACCGCACTTGCCTCGGTACAGCCAAGCGAGAGGAGCGCCGAAGTCAGGACAGAGCAGCCGTACGGCTCGGCCATGCCGATGGTGTACTCGCCGCCCGAGAGCCGGTTGCCACCGATCACCATGTTCAAAGTTCCGTACGAGATTGAGACGGCCTTCGGGTTGGGCTCTACGTCGAGTTCGCCATGGAACGCATATTCAAGATATGCAGTCGCGCCGATCCCCGACGTGAAGTGCAACGCATCAGCAAATCCGGCTTGCGCGAACGTGGCGATCCCCACTGCGTCGTTGTTTGCATGAGCCGAAGCGCGCAGGGTTCCCTCACCAAGATCGACCGCACCGAATGCGGTCGAACCGCCAAAGGCCAGCGCTTGCTGCATGGGTGAGCTAAGCGGATCGAGCCAAGTGTAGGTGTCGAAGTTCTGTGGAGTTCCGGTTTCGGCTGCGGCGAGCAATCCTAGCTGGGTGCTAGCGTGCGTTGTCGCAGCTGCGATGGAAAGCGTAAGCCCGATCATCACTCGACTGTGCGCGTTCATTGGATCTCCCTGGTGTCAGAACAATACTTGACCCATATGCAGAGCAGGCGGCGTCGCGGTGGAAGAACCTAGGGATTGCGCCGTTCTCGCGCTCGCCAGCCTCTCTGATTGCACTGGCCATCGCTGGCGCGTCACCGAGCCACTGGAGTCAGCGAAGAGGTGGCATCCACATCCTCTTGCGGGGAGGCTGGGCAGTTTCCAATGCAAGTGCTAGGTTGGTTGGGGCTGCTGCTCGAAAAGGCAGTTTGCCAAAGCCAGGCACACAAAGTACCTCTACGGAATGAACATCGCACGTATCACCCTTACCGGCGCCGATGAAAGCACCGACCTCGAGCAACTCGTCGACCTGGTCGGCCGCTTCCCTGCCGTCGAGGTCGGGCTGCTGTACACCGCGACCCCAGAGGGGCGCACTC
>CAKZXL010000518.1 GCA_937883885.1 uncultured Aquincola sp.
GGCACAACTCCGGGCGTACGGTTTTGGCTTCGCTGAGTGGTTGCGTCACCTAAGTTGGCCTGAGCGTGGAATCTTCTTGCGGCGAGTCACACCGCTGCAGGTCCATGCCTCGGCTCCGGTTCCACCAGGAGCGCGAACGCCGCAGCTTCAAGCGCTTGCCTTGTGAACTGAGCTGGTTGCCTGCGTTGGAAGTTACTAGAGAACTGGAAGCGGTTCCGCGTCATTACCTGCACATCGAGCTTTGTGCAAGCCTTCCCGTGCAGGTCGAGCCGATTTGAACTAGGGATTTTGGCCGCTGTTCGGGCATGAGACCGTCGCTGACGCGGCACTTGCCGCCAGCCGCGCGGGAGCCATATGTTGCGCAATCTCCTCTCGAGCGCGAGCCTTCTCGCGGTTGTGTCGCTTGCCAACGCAGCAGGGTTCACCGACGTCCGGATTTCAGGGGGCGGACCAGGCTGCAAGGCATCGGACCTGACCGGGGCGCAAGTAACGGCTTCGTGCAGTGAGACCCTCGACCGCGTGACCACTTCCGGGTCAGCAACTGCCGTCGCCGCAGGCGGACACCTCGGTACCGCGATAGCTGTCGAGACCCAGGCGGACGCTTCGGACGGCCCGGGTGGTTACGTAGCGCTTACCTATGCGCAGACCGTGGACCGATTGCGCATTGATGGCAGCAACGGCGAGCAAGGCCAGGGACTGATGACGTTCACTGTGAACCTGGCTATGCAGCGCACGTCGGTCACCAACGCGCCCGGCCCCAGCGCGGCTACTCTCGCTGCAACGGGCACCGATCTGCGCGCGGACGTGACGATCGCTGGAGAGAACCACTCGCTGTTGATGCAAGAGTACTACCGCGTCGACTATCGTCCGGACACGGGGCCGATCGGCAATGGCGACTCATTCGCGTACATCGACGACGTTTTGGTTCCCAGCGCTCTCGGTCCTAGAACCTTCGTAGTGCCGTTCACGTTCGGACAGGAGTTCGACTTGGAACTTGGTTTGCACGGCTACGCGACCGCCGGCGCCAGCGGTGACGGTCACGCGTCCATCAACATCAACGCAATGAATTCGTTCGACTGGAGAGGCATTCAGAGTGTTACTGTGGGTGGGCGCGATGTGGCTTACACCCTCACGTCTCAAAGCGGCGTCGATTGGATCTCACCGGTCCCAGAGCCGGCGTCGGTGTGGTTGATGGCAATCGGTTTGGGCGCTTGTGCTTCGCTCGTGCGTGTCCAAAAGCGTCGCGCCACATCGTCTGTGAGTAGCTCACGTTAGCGCGGAAGCGCGGAAGACTTGGCATGTCGGTAAGGCGACGGGCCGTCTCGGATGCTAGGCGAGCGTCCGACGACGGGCGCGTTCAGTCGCTTGCAGCGGGTGCGCTGAGGAGCTGCTCGGGTTGGGCCTTGGTCCACGGCGGGGTTCCAGGCTCGCCGAGTTTTGTCTGCACTCGGAAACTAGCTCCGACTCACACGCGCCGGCGCCACTGTGTTTCGCGCGCCGCACACTCTCGCCACGGACGGCGAGCCCGCAGACCGCGGCACCTGGTCGCTACAGCTGCGGTCGTGCCCCTTCAAGCTTCCAGTGGAACTCCACCATCGCTTTGCCGCGCACCGCCCGACCCTCTGCATCTTTGGCCGGCCGGAAGGGGCATTCGCCGAAGGAATCGATGGCTGCCTGATCGAGCTTCTTGTGCGCATCGGTTGGTCCTGCCGACCGAACCACTGTCGCGCTGAGCACCTTGCCTTCTGCGGACACATCCAGCAGTAGGCGAGTCGTTCCCTCTGCGTCGGCTTGTAGGGCGTCGGCTGGGTACTGCGGTGTCGAGCACAGTCGAGCATTCTGGCGGGTACCCGAAGAAGACCTGGATTCCACTGAGACCACGGGCGGCTTCTGCACTGCGGTGCACGCC
>CAKZXL010000519.1 GCA_937883885.1 uncultured Aquincola sp.
CACGACCGCCTGGTGGCCAGCATCCCGCCGGCCGAGATGATGGACACGCTGCGCTGGATGGGCCCCGCCCTGAGCCCGCGCGAGCTGGCCGCGCTGCTGGCCGACATGCAGGCCAAGGCGCCGCCGGCCGCCTTTGCCGCGATGCTGGACCTGTTGCGCCCGTTGCTGGACCCCGGCCGCTGGGTGCAGCTGGCTGCCGCGCTGGGCGTGGCGCCCGGCCTGCGCAAGGCGACGGCGCCGGAGGCCCGGGCATGAAGACCTGGACACCCGCCGACCGCCGGCCTGCGGCCGCGGCCGAAGCGCCACCGCGCCGCGCCGGCCGCTGGCTGCGCCGTGGCGCCGCCACCCTGGCCGCGCTGGCGGCCCTGGCCGGCCTGGCCGTGCTGGCCGGCCAGCTGCTGGCCGACGAGCGCATGAACCGCCGCATCATGGTGCCGCAGCAGCCGGTGCTGGCGCTGCGCACCGATGCGCAGGCGGTGGACCGCGGCCGCTACCTGTTCAACTCACGCGGCTGCGTGGACTGCCATGGGGCCAACGGCGCCGGTCGCACCTTCCTCGACCAGCCCGATGGGTTGAAGGTGGTGGGCCCCAACATCACGCCCGGCCCCGGCAGCGCGGTGGCCGGCTACCGCATGCTGGACTGGCTGCGCACGCTGCGCCACGGCGTCAAGCCCGACGGGCGGCCGCTGCTCATCATGCCCAGCGAGGACTACGCCCGCCTGACCGACGACGACCTGGTGTCGCTGGTGGCCTATGTGCAGCAGCTGCCGCCGCAGGCCGGCGCGCAGCGCGTGGTGCAGCTGCCGCTGCCGGTGAAGGTGTTGTACGGCTTCGGGCTCATTCCCGATGCAGCCTCGAAGATCGACCACCTGCAGCTGCCGCCCGCGCCGGTGCCGGAGGGGGTGACGCCCGAGCATGGCGCCTACGTGGCCAACATGTGCCTGGGCTGCCACGGCGCCCGGCTGACCGGCGGCAAGGTGCCCGGTGGCCCGCCCGACTGGCCCGCCGCGGCCGACCTGACCGGCGGCGATGCCGGCGCGATGGCCCGCTACCGCGACGCCGAGAGCCTGCTGGCCCTGTTCCGCAGCGGCCACCGGCCCGACGGCACGCCGGTGCAGGTGATGCCCTTCGAATCGCTGCGCGAGATGAGCGAGACCGACGTGCGGGCGCTGCACCTGTACCTGCGCGGCCTGCCCGCCGGTGGCGTGGCGCCGGGGGCCGAAGCCGCGGCGCACCTCAAGCAGCAGGCGGCGCAGGCGGCCCGGAAACAAATATCGCTCCCGCGGGGCTGAGCGGCACCGCCGGCGCGCCCTTCACCCGCGGCTCGCGCTGCACCTGCTGCGGGTACGGAATCTCCACGTCCAGCGCATTGAGCGTGCGCAGCACCGCCAGGTTGACGGCGCTGCGCACCGCGCCCAGGCCGTTGTGCGGGTCGCGGATCCAGAAGCTGATCGTCAGCTCCAGCCCGTTGGCCGCAAAGTCGGTGAGCGTCACGGCCGGCGCCGGATCGGTGATCACGCGGTCGATGGCGGCCACCACCGCCACCAGCTGCGGGATCAGCGCATCCACGTCGGTGTCGTAGGCCACCTGCACCACCGTCGTGCCGTTGATGCGGGTGTCGCTCATCGTCATGCTCACCACCCGCTGGGTGATCATCATCTCGTTGGGCACGATGGACTCGCGGCCGTTGAGCGCGCGGATCACGGTGTAGCGGGTGCTGATGTCGGTGATGCGGCCCTCGAAGCCGTCCACCACCACCATGTCGCCGATGCGCAGGCTGCCTTCGGCCAGCAGCACGAAGCCCGAGACGTAGTTGGCCGCCAGCTTCTGCAGGCCCAGGCCGATGCCCACGCCGATGGCGCCGCCCAGCACCGACAGCGCGGTGAGCGGAATGCCCGCCGCCGACAGCGCGAACAGCAGCCCCACCACCAGCAGCAGCGCCCGCGTGGCATTGGCCGCAATCTTGCGCAGCGACACGTTGCCGACGAAGCCGGCTTCGCTGACGCCGGCGAGCAGCCGCGATTCGATGGCGGCCGACAGCCACAGCACCGCCACCAGCACCACCACGGCACTGAGCGCGCCTTCGATCACGCTGCGCAGGCTGACCTGGCTGCCGCCCACCGTCCAGGTGATGGCTTCCAGCTCGGCCACCACCAGCGGCAGCAGGCCGGTGAGCCACAGCACCAGGCACAGCCACACCAGCCACGACAGCCAGCGCTCCACCAGCCGCACCAGCGGCGATTGCGGAAAGGCCGCCTGCAGCACCCGCACCGCCACGCGGATGGCGCACAGCGACAGCAGCACCGGCACCGCCAGGTTCAGCACCGCGCGCGGCAGGTCGGCCGGCATCAGCAGCCGCACCAGCAGCACCGCGCCCAGTGCCAGCAGCGGGAACAGCACGCCATCGACCACCCGCTGGCCGAACCAGATGCCGCCGCGCCGGCGGTTGTGGCCCAGCAGCCAGGCCAGCCCGCCGGCGGCGCCCACGCAGGCGGCCAGCAGGGCCAGCTCGGCCAGCGATGCCAGTTGCCACAGCCCTTCGACCCAGCCGGCCAATGTGTGGCCGGGCAGTACCGGGCTCAAGCGCCGTCCACCCCGGCCAGCACGCGCAGGTGCGCGGCCACGCTGCGGCCCAGCGCCGACAGGTTGTAGCCGCCTTCCAGGCAGGAGACGATGCGGCCCTTGGCATGGCGCTCGGCCACGTCGGCGATCTTCCAGGTGATCCAGGCGTAGTCGGCTTCCACCAGGCCCATCTGGCCGAGGTCGTCCTCGCGGTGGGCGTCGAAACCGGCGGAGATGAAGACCATCTCGGGCCGGAACTCCTCCAGCCGCGGCAGCCACATCGCCTCGATCAGCTCACGCACTTCCATGCCCTTGGTGTAGGGCGGCACCGGCAGGTTGACCATGTTGGTGCCCAGCGGCACCGCGCCGCTGTTGGGGTACAGCGGGTGCTGGAAGAAGCTGCACATCAGGATGCGCTCGTCACCGGCCACGATGTCCTCGGTGCCGTTGCCGTGGTGCACGTCGAAGTCGATGATGGCCACGCGCTTCAGGCCACGCACGTCCAGCGCATGGCGTGCGGCCACGCACACGTTGTTGAAGAAGCAAAAGCCCATGGCCTGCCCGCGCGTGGCATGGTGGCCGGGCGGGCGCACCGAGCAGAAGGCGTTGTCCACCTCGCCGTCGATCACCGCATCGGTGGCGGCCACCGCGGCACCGGCGGCGCGCAGCATCGCGTTCCAGGTGCCGGGGCCGGCGCTGGTGTCGGGGTCCACCGCCTGGCGGCTGCCGCTCTCGCGCAGGCGCTGGGCCAGGTCGGAGATCTCGCGCACATAACCGGCGCTGTGCGCCAGCTGCACGTCGGACAGCTGCGCCACCGGCGCGTCGCGCATCTCCAGCGCCAGGTCCAGGCCGGTGGCGCGCAGGTGGTCGGCGATCGCATCCAGGCGCTGCGGACACTCCGGATGGCCGGCGCCCATCTCGTGCGCCTTGCAATCCGTATGGCTGTAAAAGGCAGTCGTCATCGCGGAAAAGGGCTCGCGGTTTTCGGATAAGGTGCAAGCATGGCCCTTGACATCTCGCAGCTGCTTTCAAGACTGACGGACCAGATTAGCACGATCATCGTCGGCAAACGGCCGCAGATCGAGGACTGCGTGGCCTGCCTGCTGGCCGGCGGCCACCTGCTGATCGAAGACGTGCCGGGCGTGGGCAAGACGACGCTGGCGCACACCTTGGCGGTGTCGCTGGGGCTGCATTTTTCGCGCGTGCAGTTCACCGCCGACCTGATGCCCAGCGACCTGGTCGGCGTCAGCGTGTTCGAGCGTTCCACCGAGTCCTTCGTGTTCCATCCCGGCCCGGTGTTCGCGCAGGTGCTGCTGGCCGACGAGATCAACCGCGCCGGCCCCAAGACCCAGAGCGCGCTGCTCGAAGCGATGGAAGAACACCAGGTGACGGTGGAGAACCACACGCGCCCGCTGCCGCGGCCCTTCTTCGTCATCGCCACCCAGAACCCCACCGACCAGCTGGGCACCTACCCGCTGCCCGAAAGCCAGCTCGACCGCTTCCTGATGCGCATCACGCTGGGCTACCCCGACCGCGCCAGCGAACGGGCGCTGCTGGCCGGCGAAGACCGCCGCGCCGCCATCACCCGGCTGCAGCCGGTGATGACGCCCGAGCAGCTGCTGGCGGTGCAGCAGGCGGTGCTGCAGGTGCATGCGTCCGAAGCCCTGCTGGACTACCTGCAGGCGCTGATCGCCGCCACCCGCTCGGGCGAGTGGTTCGCCGAAGGCCTGTCGCCGCGCGCCGCGCTGGCAGTGCTTCGCGCGGCCAAGGCCCATGCGCTGATCGGCGGCCGCGGCCATGTGGCGCCCGACGACGTGCAGGCCATCCTGGCGCAGGCCATCGCCCACCGCCTGGTGCCGGTGGCCGGCGCCGACCGCGGCAGCGTGGAGCAGGTGCGCGCCATGGTCGAGGCGGTGCCGCTGCCCTAGCCTGCCGCCATGCTCTCCGCCCTGCGCACGCGCTGGCAGGCCTGGTGGCAGGCGCGCCATCCGCTCACCGACCGCTGGGTGCTCACCCAGCGCAACATCTACATCGTGCCCACGCCGGCCGGGCTGGCCTTCGGCATCACGCTGCTGGTGATGCTCCTGGCCTCGATCAACTACCAGCTCAACCTGGGCTATGTGCTCACCTTCCTGCTGGCCGGCGCGGGCATCGCCTCGCTGCACATGACCCATGCCACGCTGCGCGGCCTGACGCTGCAGCTGCGCCCGGTGGCCAGCGCCTTTGCCGGCGAGCCGGCGCGGCTCGACCTGGTGGTGCAAAGCCCGGGCAGCCGGCGCCATGGCATCGGCCTGGGCTTCGACGCGCGCGCCCAGCGCGGCGCGCAGGTGTGGATCGACGTGCCGGCCCAGGGCCAGGAAAGCGCGGTGCTGCGCTTCGTGCCGCCGCAGCGCGGCCTGCACGGCATCCCGGCGCTGCGGGCGGAAACGCGCTTTCCGTTCGGCCTGTTCCGCGCCTGGACGGTGTGGCGCCCCGCCGCGCGCATGCTGGCCTGGCCCGCGCCCGAAACGCCCACCGCGCCGCTGCCGGCGCCCTTGCCGCTGGGCGGCGACGCGGTACTGCAGCGCCAACGCGACGGCGGCGAGTTCGACGGCGTGCGCGCCTACCGCCGCGGCGACGCGCTGCGCCGCGTGGTGTGGAAAAAGGCGGCCCGCACCGGCGAGCTGGTGACGCGTGAGAACACCGGCGCCGCCACGCAGGAGCTGTGGCTCGACTGGCAGCTGGCCGGCGTACCCGGCACCGAGGCGCGGCTGTCGCGCCTGGCCGCCTGGGTGCTGGCGGCCGACCAGGCCGGCGCGCTGCACGGCCTGCGGCTGCCGGGGCTGGAACTGGCACCCGGCCAGGGCGATGCCCACCGCCTGCAGGCGCTGGACGCACTCGCCCTGCACTCCGGGGCGGCCCGATGACCACGCTGCGCCTGCCCCGCTGGCCGCTGCCCGGCCGCCTGCCGCGCGACACGCGCGACGTGCTGTTCCTGCTGGTGGTCATCGGCTGGACCTTGATGCCCCACCTGGGCCGGCTGCCGCTGTGGTGCGGGCTGATGGTGGGCGCGGTGCTCACCGCCCGCGCGGTGCTGGCGCTGCGCGCCGCACCACTGCCCAGCCGCTGGCTGCTGGCCGGGCTGCTGGCGGTGGCCGTGGGCCTGACGCTACACAGCTACCGGACGCTGCTGGGCAAGGAAGCCGGCGTCACCCTGCTGGTGATGCTGATGGTGCTCAAGACCCTGGAGCTGCGCGCCCGGCGCGATGCGCTGGTGGTGTTCTTCCTCGGCTTCTTCCTGGTGCTCACCAACTTCCTGTATTCGCAGACGCTGCCGGTGGCGGCGGCCATGATCATCGCGGTCTGGGGCCTGCTCACCGCGCTGGTGCTGGCGCACATGCCGGTGGGCCAGCCGGCCCTGCGAGAGGCCGGCGGCCTGGCCGCGCGGGCCACGCTGTTCGGCATGCCGGTGATGGTGGCGCTGTTCCTGCTGTTTCCACGGGTGGGCCCCTTGTGGGCGCTGCCGCAGGATGCGGGCGCGCGCACCGGCCTGTCGGGCACGCTCACGCTGGGCGGCGTGGCCGAGGTGGCCAACGACGACAGCGTGGCCTTTCGCGTGCGCTTCGATGGCACGCCGCCGCCCAATGCCCAGCTGTACTGGCGCGGCCCGGTGCTCAGCCGCTTCGACGGCCGCGAATGGCACCGGCTGGAACGCAGCAGCATGGGACCACAGGCCTGGCTGGGCGCCGAGCTGCGCACGCTGGGCGCGCCGGTGCGCTACGAGATGACGCTGGAGCCTTCTCGCCTGCCGCTGCTACCGCTGCTGGAAGCCACCCCGGCCAGTGCCGACGAGGCGCCGCGCATCGAAGGCTGGCGTCTGCTGCAGCGGCCCGACCTGGAATGGCTGACCGACCGCCCGGTGACCGACCGGCTGCGCTTGACGGTGCAGGCCTGGCCCCGCTTCGAGCATGGCCCGCGCGAGCCCGCGCTGGGCCTGCAGGACCACCTGACCCTGCCGCCCGGCTACAACCCCCGCACGCTGCAATGGGCCGCCGCGCTGCGCCGCCAGCCCGCTTATGCACAGGCCGATGCGGCCACGCTCGCCGACGCGGTGCTGCGCCACATCCGCACCGCCGGCTTCAGCTACACGCTGGCGCCGGGCCTCTATGGCGACGAGCTGGGCCGCCATGCCATCGACGAGTTCTGGCTCGACCGCAAGCAGGGCTTTTGCGAGCACTTCGCCACCGCCTTCGTGGTGGTGATGCGTGCGCTGGACGTGCCGGCCCGTGTGGTCACCGGTTACCAGGGCGCCGACCCGGCGCTGCAGGACGGCTACCTGGTGGTGCGGCAAAGCCATGCCCATGCCTGGACCGAGATCTGGCAGCCCGGCCGCGGCTGGGTGCGGGTGGACCCCACCGCCGCTGTCGCGCCCGACCGGGTGGACCGCAGCCGCTCCTTGCGGCCCACGCCGGGCCTGGTGGCCGGCGCGCTGGCCGGCATGAGCCCCGCGCTGCTGGAGCGCTGGCGCGGCACCTACGAGCGGGTGAACAACCGCTGGAACCAGTGGGTGCTGAACTACTCGCGCAGCCAGCAGTTCGATTTGCTCAAGCAACTGGGCTTCGACACCCCGCGCTGGGAAGACCTGGCGCTGCTGATGATCGGCCTGGCCAGCGGCGCCGCACTGCTGGGCGCCGGTTGGGCGCTGTGGGACCGCCAGCGCCGCGACCCCTGGGAGCGGTTGCAGGCCGACCTGCGCGCCCGCCTGGCCCTGCTGGGCGTGCCGGCCCGCCCCTTCGAAGGGCCGCGCACGCTGGCCCAGCGGGTGCGCGACCAGCTGGGCGAACGCGGCCAGGCCGTGGCCACCGAGCTGGAAGCACTGGATGCCTTGCGTTATGCGCCTGGCGCCAGCCAGCGCCCGGACCGCGGCTGGCAGCGCCGCTTCCAGCGCGCCACGGCGGCCGCCCGCCGCTCGGGATAATGGACCGATGACCTTGAGAACCTGGCCGGGCCCTGCCCGGCGAACCGCGGGCGCGCTGCTGCAGGCCGCCGCCCTGGCCCTGCTGGGCGTGCCGGCCCGCCCCTTCGAAGGG
>CAKZXL010000520.1 GCA_937883885.1 uncultured Aquincola sp.
GTGTCAGCAGTCGCTGCCCATGCACACCGGCGCGGCCGCCGGCGCCCTGCGCGGGCGCAGCACCACCGACCAGGCCGCGTCGGCCCGCGGCTGCCAGGCCAGCCGGCCGTCGGGCTGCAGCGTCAATTCGCGGCGCAGCACCGACTGCTGCACGTTGCCGCCCACCACCTGCACCCGCCGGGCCGCGGCGTCGATGGACACCACCACATCGCAGTGCATGGGGGTGGGCGGTCCGGCGCCCTGGCCATCGCGGATGGCCGACAGCGGCAGCGGGCGCTGCGCGGCATCGGCGGTGCGCGGCAGGCACACCAGATCGCCGGGCAGCACCGGCGCCGGGGTGGGCAGCGCCTCGAAAGCGGAGCTCAGGCCGTCGCGTGCTGCCACGATGTACTGCGCATGGGCAGCCGCGAAGCGGAACTCGCGCGGTGAAAAGCCCGCCTGCCGCATCACCGCGCTGACGAATGCGGCCGACCAGGGAGCGGTGCGCTCGGGCTGGCCGAACTCGGGGCGCCATTCGGCCACGCAACGGTCGGTCTGGCCACAGCTGTGCCGTTCGCGCCCGGTGCCGTTGGCACCCAGGGCGCGCCAGTACTCGTTGACCACGGGGCACAACGCGGCCGTCTGCTCGGCGCCGCATCCGTCGTCCACCGGCCGGCAGCGGCCATCGGGCAGCAAGGCGCAGCCCTCACCGCCCTGGCTGCCGGCCCAGCCGCTGCCCCAGCGGCGCCATTCGGCATCGGCGATGCGGGCGATCGCCGCCACCTGCTGCGGCCCCACCGTGGTGGGCGCCACGCGTTGCTGGCTGGCGCAGCCGCCCAGCCACAGCGCCAGGCCCACCGCCGCGCCAAGCCAGGCGGGCGAGCGATGAACGCCCGATAAACGTCTGAAAACCATGCGCGGTGTAGGAAGTTGCCTGACAAGAGCCTGGAAAAAGCGGGACTCAACACACAGAGATGGGCCACTGTCGCCCCCCTGTTCGGGGTTCTAAAGTTACCTCCATCGCAGCACGCCCCAGACGCTGCCACCACCCAGGAGCCCGCCATGACCGCCGACCAGATCCTCGCCGAAATCCGTGAAGCCAACCTCAGCTACCTGATGCTGGCGCAAAGCCTGATTCGCGCCGATCGCGAGCAGGCGCTCTACCGCCTGGGCATCAGCGAAGACACCGCGACGCTGATCGGCACGCTGTCGGCCGCGCAGATCATGAAGATTGCCTCGGGCAACACCTTGCTGTGCCGCTTTCGCATGGACGACGAACTCGTGTGGAACCTGCTGACCAGCCACGGCAAGGCTTCGGCCAACGACGCGGTCAACCGCCTGCATGCTTCCATCCTGATGGCCGGTCGCCATCAAGAAGCCGCCTGATCTTCCTCCTGGCACATTTGGAATGTGCTTGGCGGGCCGCAAGGCCCGCTTTTTTTATGGGCGCCTCACGGCGCACCCAGAAACAAAACGGGCCCCGAAGGGCCCGTTTTGCCAGCACTTCGCGGTGCTTACATCGACCGACGACGGAAGGCGATCAGGCCGACCGCACCCAGGCCGGCCAGCATCAGGGCGTAGGTTTCAGGTTCCGGCACCGCGGCCACGGGGGTCAGCAGCAGCTGGCCGCTGAAGGCGCCCTTGGCGGCACCGAACTGCGTGCCGGTGAAGGTGAGGGTGAGCGGAAGGGCCGAGGTGAGAGCCACTTCGCCGAACAGCGCCTTGCCCTTGTTGTTCACCGTCAGGTCCCAGGGCTGCGAATTCAGCGTGATGCTGCTGAACGAGAAGTTGCCGCCGCTGACGGTGCCGCTGATGTCGTACACGCCAGCAGTGGCGCCCTTGCTGGTGTCCAGCGTGAAGCTGAAGGTGCTGGTGCCGGCGGTGATGTCCTTGACGCTGAAAGCGAAGGTCGACGACTGCGGGTCGGTGGTGAAGCTTTCAGACTGGCTGGCAGCAAAAGACTGGACACCGACGACGGCCAGCGCGGCGGCTACAGCGAAGTGATGGAGTTTCATTGGATGTGATCCCTGTTGGACGGCGCCCCTTGGGTGGGGCGAGAGATCCAAGTCTCCGGGATCCGATCCATCCACCCACCCCCTTGATTTGATGGATGTGATGATTGAACGTCATCTTGAAGCCACAAGAACGCCAATTTGGCAATTAATCACGCTTCAATGGGCCATCCGCCGCACCCGCCGCTGCGGCCTCGCGCAACTTGTCCTTCTTGCTTTTACGCCGGCCTTTGACGCCGCCGTTCACATCCGCCACTGGCGCCACCGACGGCGCGACAGGATCGGCAGGCTCGAACCCCGCCACCTGCTCGCGTGGCAGCCGCTGCCCCTGGCGCTTTTCAATCAAGCGGAAATGCGCCTCCGACGCCGGGGTGACGAAGCTGATGGCCACGCCGCTGGCCCCTGCCCGACCTGTGCGGCCGATGCGGTGGGTGTAGTCGGTGGCCGAGCGCGGCAGGTCGTAGTTCACCACCATCGGTAGGCGCGGCACATGGATGCCGCGGCCCGCCAGGTCGGTGGCCACCAGCACCCGCAGAGCGCCTGATTTGAAAGCGGCCAAGGCTTCGGTGCGGGCGCCCTGGCTCAGCTCGCCGTGCAGCGCAGCGGCGGGGATGCCGGCGCGCCGCAGCTTGTCGGCCACCAGTTCGGTGGTGTAGCGGCTGGCGGCGAACACCAGCACCTGGCGCGTGCTGCCTTCTCCCGTGCCCTGCTCCACCAGATGGCGAAGCAGTTGCGTGCGCCTCGGCGGGTCGACCACGATGGCGCGCTGGAGGATGTCGGGTGGCACCTGGGCCACCACCTGCGCAGCCTGCAGTTGCACCGGCTGGTGCAACAGAGACTCTGCCAATGCCTGCACGCCCGGGGCGAAGGTCGCGGAAAACAGCAGGTTCTGGCGGCGGTTAGGCAGCAGCGCCAGCACACGCTGCAATTCGTCGGCAAAGCCCAGGTCCAGCAGGCGGTCGGCTTCGTCCAGCACCAGGGTTTGCACACCATCCAGCCGCAGCGCGTTGTGCTGCACCAGGTCGAGCAGGCGGCCCGGCGTGGCCACCACGAAGTCGGCGTCACCGCGCAAGGCCATCATCTGCGGGTTGATGGAGACGCCGCCGAACACCGCCACGGTCTTCACGCGCACAGGCAGTTCACGGGTCATCTCCTGCCAGGTGTCGGCCACCTGCGCCGCCAGCTCGCGCGTGGGCACCAGCACCAGGGCGCGCAGGCGGCGCGGGCCTTCACGGTGGGTGGCCAGCAGCTGCTGCAGCAGCGGCAGCACGAAAGCCGCCGTCTTGCCCGAGCCGGTGTGGGCCTGGGCCATCACGTCGACACCACGCAACACGGCGGGGATGGCGCTGGACTGGATGTCGGTGGGTTGCTCGTAGCCGCGGGCTTCGACGGCTTGCTGCAAGGCGGGGCACAGGCCCAGGGAGGCAAAAGACATGGTGCATTGTCCGGCACGGGCGGCCGCCTGACGGCTTGTCAGGCACGAGGCCGGGTGGGGTAGGCCCTTTCGTACAGGCACAAGCACCCACCGCCGGCTGCCCCGCGGGTGCGCGCTGGCCATCATGGCCGGGTCATTGGACTTGAACGAAGGAGTTAGGCATGAACGACCGCGACGTGATCGGAGTACTGAACGACCTGATCGAGACTTCCAAGGACGGCGAATACGGCTTTGCCAAATCGGCTGAGCGCGTGGATGCGCCCGCGCTGAAGGAAACCCTGCAACGCCGCGCGGCCGACTGCGCCCGCGGCGCCGCCGAGCTGCAGACCCTGGTGGTGCGCTTCGGTGGCAAGCCGGAAGAAGGCGGCAGTGCCGCCGGTGCGCTGCACCGCGGCTGGGTGTCCATCAAGGAAGCGCTGACGCCGGGCAGTGGCGACCACGCGGTGCTGGCCGAGTGCGAGCGCGGCGAAGACACCGCGCTGGCGGCCTACCGCAAGGCCCTGAAGGAAGAGCTGCCGGCCGAAGTGCGCCAGGTGCTGGAGCGCCAGATGCAGGGCGTGCAAGCCAACCACGACCAGATCAAGGCGCTGCGCGACTCCACCCCGGCCTGATCGACGGGAGACTGAACAAGAGGGCCGGTGCGGCCACGCACCGGCCCTTTTTGCATGCCTGCGCTTGCCCGCCCTTGCCTGCCCTTCAGGCCTTGCCGAAGCGCCCCAGCACGAAGTGCACCATCGCCGTGGCCAGTTCACGCTCGCCCACGAACACGCGCCCGATGCGCTGCTCGCGCTGCAGCAACTCGCCCTCGGATTCGTTGTGGGTGAGCACCACGATCTCGATGCCCGGGTTCAGCAGGTTGGCCGTCTCGGCCATTTGTCGCACGTCCAGCGTGTCAGGCGTGGCGATGACCAGCATGCTGGCCCGGGCCACGTGGGCCTGGATCAGCACCGCCGGATCGGCCGCATCCCCCGACACCGCCGGCACGCCCTGGCTGCGCAGCGCCTCCACCAGTTCACGGTTCTGCTCGGCCACCACATAAGGCACGCCAGCTTCGGCCAGCGCCGCGGCAATGCGGCGGCCCACCCGCCCATAACCGACCAGCACGACCTGGCCTGAGAGGAAGCGCTCGGCCGTGGTGGTGGGCAGTTCGGCCAGCGGGTCGTCCGAGGCCTCCAGCCGGCGGGCCAGTGCCGAGTGGCGCAGGATCCAGCGCCGCGCCGGCTGAATGGCCGCGAACACCAGCGGGTTGAGCGCCATCGAGATCAAGGCGCCGGCCAGGATCAGGCTTTGCCCTTCGGCCGGCAGCAGCCCCAGCTTCATGCCCAGCGCCGCCAGGATGAAGCTGAACTCACCGATTTGCGCCAAGCCGGCCGAGACCGTAAGCGCCGTGTTCAGCGGGTAGCGGAACAGCAGCACGATGAGCGTGGCCGCCAGCGACTTGCCCACCACCACGATGGCCACCACCAGCAGCACCTTCAGCGGCTCGTCGATCAGCACATGCGGGTCGAACAGCATGCCCACCGACACGAAGAAGAGCACGGCAAAGGCATCGCGCAGCGGCAGCGATTCTTCGGCGGCGCGGTGCGAAAACTCCGATTCGCGCATGACCATGCCGGCGAAGAAGGCGCCCAGCGCGAAAGAGACTCCGAACAGCGCCGCCGAGCCATAGGCAATGCCCACCGCCGCCGCCACCACGCACAGCGTGAACAGCTCGCGCGAGCCGGTGCGCGTGACCTGCCACAGCAGCCATGGAAACACGCGCCGGCCCACCAGCAGCATCAGGCCGATGAACACGGCCACCTGCAGCAGCGTCCAGCCTACGCTGCGCAGCAGTTCGGGCCCCGGCGCCGCCTGGCCGCCCAGCCAGCCGGCCAGCGGTGGCAGCAGCACCAGCACCAGCACCATCGCCAGGTCTTCCACCACCAGCCAGCCCACGGCGATGCGGCCGTTCATCGAATCGAGCACGCCCGCCGATTCCAGCGCCTTGAGCAGCACCACCGTGCTGGCCACCGACAGGCTGAGGCCGAACACCAGCCCCGCGCCCAGGCTCCAGCCCCAGGCCCAGCTGACCAGGCCACCCAGCAGCGTGGCCACCGTCATCTGCACCACGGCGCCCGGCAAGGCAATGCGGCGCACCGCCAACAGGTCGTCCAGCGAAAAATGCAGGCCGACGCCAAACATCAGCAGCATCACGCCGATCTCGGCCAGCTGGCTGGCAATGTCCAGGTCGGCCACGAAGCCGGGCGTGGAAGGACCGATGAGCACGCCGGCCACGAGATAACCCACCAGCGCCGGCAGCTTGAGCCGGGCGGCTGCAAACCCCAGTAACAACGCCAGACCCAAGGCCGCGGCGATGGTGGTGATCAATGAAACGCTGTGTGGCACACCCGCCCTCCTGCTTGTTTTGTCGGCTCCTCAGGTGGAGTGTGGGTGCAGGGGCCGGTTCCATGCGCCGGCAAGGACAAGGCATAAAAAAACGCCCGCAGGGCGGGCGTTTTCAGAGGGGGTTGGAAACCCGCGATCAGCGCACGACGGCGATCTGTTCGCGCTTGCCACCCTTGTAGGTGAACAGGGTCAGCGCGCCGTTC
Source organism: uncultured Aquincola sp. (assembly GCA_937883885.1). Next base: position 6,015 of record CAKZXL010000520.1, read on the forward strand.
TTGATATCGCCCTTTTCGTCGAAGGCGATGGTGCCGGTCACACCCTTGTAGTTTTCCTTGGCCAGCACCGGCAGGTACTTGGCCGGCTCGGCGGAATTGGCCTTGACCATCGCGTCGGCCATCACCATCACGGCGTCGTACACGTACGGCGCGTAGATCTGGACGTCGGCGTTGAACTTCTTCTTGAAGTCGGTCTTGAACTTGTCCATGGCGGCCTTTTGCTCGCCTTCCACGCCGCCGGCTTCCGCGCACACGACCTGGCCGTCACCCATGGTGCCGGCGGACAGCTTGGGCAGCTCGCCCGAGCAGATGCCGTCGCCGCCCATGAACTTGGCGTCGATGCCCAGCTGCTTCATCTGGCGCAGCATCGGGCCGGCCACGGCGTCCATGCCGCCGAAGAAGACCACATCGGGCTTCTTGCCCTTCAGGCTGGTCAAGATGGCGGTGAAGTCCGTCGCCTTGTCGTTGGTGAATTCACGGCCCACGGTCTTGCCGCCGGCGGCCTTCACGCCCTTCTCGAATTCGTCGGCCACGCCTTGGCCGTAGGCGGTGCGGTCGTCGATGACGGCGATCGACTTGCCCTTGAGTTCGGTCACGGCGTACTTGCCCAGCGTGCCACCCAGGTGCACGTCGTCAGCCACCACGCGGA
>CAKZXL010000521.1 GCA_937883885.1 uncultured Aquincola sp.
CGCGCGCTCGATGGCCGTTTCGTGCGGCCGGCCCCGGGCGGCGACCTGCTGCGCACGCCCGCGGTGCTGCCCACCGGCCGCAACCTGCATGGCTTCGACCCCTTCCGCATTCCCAGCGCCTTTGCGGTGAAGGACGGCACGCAGCAGGCGCAGCGCCTGCTGGACCGCTACACCGCCGATGGCCATGCGCTGCCCGAGTCCATCGCCATGGTGCTGTGGGGCACCGACAACCTCAAGACCGAAGGCGCCCCCATCGCGCAGGCGTTGGCGCTGATGGGCGCGGCGCCGCGCTTCGATGGTTATGGCCGCATCGCGGGCGCCACGCTGCTGCCGCTCGCCGCGCTGGGCCGGCCGCGCATCGACGTGGTGATCACGCTGTCGGGCATCTTCCGCGACCTGATGCCGCTGCAGATCAAGCTGCTGGCCGAAGCCGCCTGGCTGTGTGCGCAGGCCGACGAAGCGCCCGAGCACAACTTCATCCGCAAGCATGCGCTGGCCTACCAGCAGGCCCATGGCTGCACGCTGGAAACCGCGGCGCTGCGCGTGTACGGCAATGCCGAAGGCACCTACGGTGCCAACGTCAACCACCTGGTGGACAGCAGCGGCTGGCAGCAGGAAGACGAACTGGCCGAGTGCTACGCCCGCCGCAAGGGCTTTGCCTACGGCCGCAACGGCCGCCCGCAGCTGCAGGCCGCGCTGCTGAACAGCGTGCTGGCCGACGTGCAGCTGACCTACCAGAACCTCGATTCGGTGGAGCTGGGCGTGACCACGGTGGACACCTACTTCGACACGCTGGGTGGCATCACCGGCGCGGTCAAGCGCGCGCGCCGCCAGCGCGGCGATGCCAGCGAGGCGTCGCCGCCGGTGTACATCGGCGACCAGACGCGCGGCGACGGCACGGTGCGCACGCTGGCCGAGCAGGTGGCACTGGAAACCCGCACCCGCATGCTCAACCCCAAGTGGTACGAGGGCATGCTGCAGCACGGCTACGAAGGCGTGCGCCAGATCGAGGCGCATGTGACCAACACGCTGGGCTGGTCGGCCACCACCGGCCAGGTGCAGCCCTGGGTGTACCAGCAGCTCACCGAAACCTTCCTTCTCGACCCGGTGATGCGCGACCGCCTGGCGCGCCTGAACCCCACCGCCTCCTCCCGCGTGGCCAACCGCCTGCTGGAAGCCAGCCAGCGCGCCTACTGGCGCCCCGACGCCGACACCCTGGCCGCCCTGCAACGCGCCAGCGACGAGCTGGAAGACCGCCTGGAAGGCGTGTGGGAGCCGGCGGCGGCGTAGGGCCGCGCCCCTGACCTATTGGGCGCGTATGGCTCATTTGAGCCACAATGGGTGCTCAATCCAGCGGAGCCAGCGCCCATGCGATCCACCACGGTCCCTGCCGGTGCCACGCGGCTCGGCCTCCGGCCCGCGCTGCGCAAGGCACTCGCTGCCCGGCAGCGCAGTTACCGCTTTTTCGTTGACGCCGGCCAGCTCGACCGCATCGGCATGGTCAAGCAAGGGCTGCCCGCCACGATGCTCACCGCCCTGGCCGACGACATGAGCGTGCCGCGCGAGCGGCTTTATGCCTGGCTGGGCATTGCCCGCGCCACCGCCAATCGCAAGATCGCGGCCAACGACCTGCTCAGCCAGGACGAAAGCGAGCGTGCGCTGGGCATCGCGCGCCTGGTGGGCCAGGTGGAAAAGATCGTGGCCGAATCAGGCACGGCCGAAGGCTTTGACGCCGCACGCTGGACGGCGGGCTGGCTGGATGCGCCCAACGCCGCGCTGGGCGGCCGGCCGCCCGGCGACTTCATGGACACCGCGGACGGCCGGGCACTGGTGACCAGCCTGGTCGAGCAGATGCAGAGCGGGGCCTACGCTTGAGCGAGGCCACGGCGTTCTGGCGCATTGCCGCCGACACGCCGTCGTACGAAGCGACCGACCTCTCCGGCAAAGGGGCCGAAACGTCCGGCGGGCGCTGGAACCGCCGTGGCACCCCCTTGCTGTATGCCTCGGGCAGCCGGGCGCTGGCCTGCCTGGAAACGCTGGTGCACCTGGGCAACAGCCTGCCGCTGAACCGTTACCTGGTGGAGCTGACGGTGCCTGCGGCAGCGCTGCAGGCGGCCGTCACCTTCGACGCGCAGGCCCACGTGGGCTGGGATGCAGAGCCGGCCGGC
>CAKZXL010000522.1 GCA_937883885.1 uncultured Aquincola sp.
CCGCATGAGCCGGCGCGCGACGCCGCCAAGGCCGAGGCCACGCTGAAGGACCAGCTGGCCAAGCTGGGCAACACGATCTTCGAGGCGCGCCGCGTGCGGCTGGCGCTGCAGCAGCCGTGGTTCGTGCCGGCCGGCGTGGTCAATGCGCTGCGCCGCGACGCGGTGGCTGCGCTGGAAGCGGCCCGCGCGGAGGCGCTGCCGCGGCTGCCGCGCGCCCAGCCGGTGGAGCCGCCGGTGCCCTACCCCGAAGACACGCTGAGCTACCTGGCCAACGTCTACAACGGCCAGGCCGCGGCCTTCTACGCACGCCATGGCGTCCAGGTGGTGGGCGCGGCCTACGAGAGCCATGAAGCCCTGGGCGAGGTGAGCCTGATGATCACCAAGCACTGCGTGCGCTGGAGCCTGAGCCTGTGCCCCAAGCAGGCCAAGGGCGTGACCGGCGTGCAGGGCACGGTGCGCGCCGAGCCGCTGACGCTGCAGCACGGCGACGACCGCCTGACCCTGCGCTTCGACTGCAAGCCCTGCGAGATGCATGTGGTGGGTGCGATGCGCAAGCAGGTGCTCAAGCAGCTCAAGGCCGAGCCGCTGACCTTCTACCGCAGCCGCCCGCAGCCGGCGGCACGCGCCTAGAAACGGATCGCGGGCACCGGCACGCCGGTGTCGGTGGCCGCGGGGGCGGGGCCGGTGGGCACTGCGGGGCGGGCGGTGCTGTCGCTGGGCGCCGAAGCGCCGCGGCCTTCCGCGGCCGCCTGACTGCCGCGGCCCTCGGCCGGCGGAGTGCTGCGTCCTTCTGCCACCGGCCCGGGCGGGGGAGGCTGGTAGTTGGGCGGCAGCCGGTTGTCGCGCGGGTAGCCGGCGGCGTCCAGGTATTCGCCCCAGCTGTCGGGCGCATAACCGCGCAGCATCTGTGAGCCGATGCCCAGCGCCGGCGCCTCCGGCGCACCCACCACACGTTGCCACACCTCGCGGTCGGCATCGGTGGTGGCCTGGCGTTCACGGTAAGGCACGCCGCGCTGCTTCAGGAACTCGCGCCCGCGGTCGCAGGGCACGCAATCGGGCGCGGTGAACAGCGTGACCGGAAAACGCGTGGCCACGGTGCGCAGCGGCGTCGGCAGCAGCGCCAGGCTCTCGTCGATGGGGCTGCCGGCCGCGCCGTTGGCACCCACCGGCGACACCTTGCCGGTGTTGTTGCGCACCGGTCGGTCGGTGTAGGTGATGCGGCCGTCGGGCTCCACGATCTTGTAGAGCGTGGTCTGCGCGGCCGCCGGGCCGGCCTGTGCCGCCAGCAGCGCCAGCAGCGCCAGCAGGCCGAGGCCGGCCGTCAGCCGGCGGGCGGGGATGGAACGCAGGGCGGGACGACGGCGCATGCGCTGCAATCTAACGCACGGCGGCAGCCCCATGCCGCCGGCAGGGGGTCAGACCATGCCCTGGTGTCGCATCAGCGCGTCGATCGACGGTTCGCGGCCGCGGAAGGCCTTGAAGCTGTCCATCGCCGGCCGGCTGCCGCCCACTTCCAGCACCTCGCGGCGCAGGCGGCGGCCGGTGTCCACGTTCAGCGGGCCGGTTTCTTCGAAGGCGCTCCAGGCGTCGGCCGACAGCACCTCGGCCCACTTGTAGCTGTAGTAGCCCGCCGCATAACCACCGGCAAAGATGTGCGAGAAGGTGTGCTGCGAGCGGTTGAAGGGCGTGGCCTCCAGCACCGCCACCTCGCGCCGCACTTCGTTGAGCACCTGCTGGATCTGCTGCGCGGCGGCCGGCTCATGGTGCAGCCGCATGTCGAACAGCGCGAACTCGATCTGCCGCAGCGTGGCCATGCCGCTCTGGAAGTTCTTGGCCGCGATCATCTTGTCGAACAGTGCGCGCGGCAGCGGCTCGCCGGTGTCCACATGGGCGGTGAGCTGCTGCAGCACCTCCCACTCCCAGGTGAAGTTCTCCATGAACTGGCTGGGCAGCTCCACCGCGTCCCACTCCACGCCCGACAGGCCCGACACGCCGATGTCGGCCACCTGGGTGAGCATCAGGTGCAGGCCGTGGCCGAACTCGTGGAACAGGGTGATGACGTCGTCGTGCGTCAGCAGCGCGGGCTTGCCGCCCTGCGGCGACGGGAAGTTGCACACCAGGTGGGCCACCGGCGTCTGCAGGCCGCCTTCGGGGCGGGCCCAGCGCACACGCACGTCGTCCATCCAGGCGCCACCCTGCTTGCCCTGGCGGGCGTAGGGGTCGAGGTAGAACTGCGCCAGCAGCGCGCCGTCACGTTCCACCTTGAAAAAGCGCACCGTGGGGTTCCACACCGGGGCGGTGTCGGGGCTGATCTTCACCTCGAACACCGTCTCGATGATGCGGAAGAGGCCCTCCAGCACCCGGGGCTCGGTGAAGTACTGCTTCACCTCGTTGTCGCTGAAGGCGTAGCGGGCCTGCTTCAGGCGCTCGCTGGCAAAGGCGGTGTCCCAGGGCTTCAGGTCGGCCAGGCCCAGCTCGGCAGCCGCGAATTCGCGCAGCTCGGCCAGGTCGCGCTCGGCATAGGGGCGGGCGCGCCGCGCCAGGTCGGCCAGAAAGTCCTTCACCTGCGCAGGCGATTCGGCCATCTTGGGCACCAGCGACACGTCGGCATAGCTGCCGTAGCCCAGCAGCTGCGCTTCTTCCTGGCGCAGTTGCAGCAGCTCGGTCATCACCGCGGTGTTGTCGCGCTCGGGCGGGCCCAGCTCGCTGGCGCGGGTGACGTAGGCGGTGTAGATCTTCTCGCGCAGCGAACGGTCGCTGGCGTACTGCATCACCGGGTAGTAGCTGGGAAACTGCAGCGTGATCTTGTAGCCCTCCTGCCCGTCGGCCTGCGCGGCGCTGCGGGCGGCCTCACGCACGTCTTCGGGGACGCCGGCCATCTCGGTGTCGCTGGCGTAGTAGCTGAAGGCGTCGGTGGCATCGAGCACATGCTCGCGGTACTGCTGGCTCAGCTCCGACAGCCGCTCCTGGATCTTGGCGAAGCGGGCCTTGGCCTCGCCCTGCAGCTCGGCGCCCGACAGCACGAAGTCGCGCATGGAGTTGGCCAGCGCCTTGCGCCGCGGCGCGCTCAGGGCCGCGGCCTCGGGCGCGTTGGCGATGGCCTTGTACTTGGCGTACAGGCGTTCGTCGGCGCCCAGGCGGGTGTAGAACTCGCTGATCTTGGGCAGGTTCTCGGTGTAGGCCGCGCGCAGGGCGGGCGTGTCCATCACATGGTTCAGGTGGCTGACGGCGCCCCAGGCGGTGCCCAGGCGCTCGGTGGCCACGTCCAGCACGGCGGACATCGCTTCATAGGTGGCGGGCACCTCGTCGCTGACGGCGCGTTCCAGCGCGGCCGAGGCGTCGGCCAGCAGCCGGTCGACCGCCGGGCCCACATGCTGGGGCTGGATGGCACTGAACGCGGGCAGGCCGCCGGTCTGAAGCAGGGGGTTGTCGGCAAGTTCGGTCATGCGGTGTTCCTCGTGCGATGGCCCGTTTTACCGCGCCGCGGCGGCCCGTGCGGCTTCCAGGGTGTTGACCAGCAGCATGGCGATGGTCATGGGCCCCACGCCGCCCGGCACCGGGCTGATGTAGCCTGCCACTTCCTTGACGGCCGCGAAGTCCACGTCGCCGCAGAGCTTGCCTTCTTCATTGCGGTTGATGCCCACGTCGATGACGATGGCGCCGGGCTTGACCATGTCGGCCGTCAGCGTGTTGCGGCGGCCTGTGGCGGCCACCACGATGTCGGCCAGCCGGGTGTGGGCCGCCAGGTCGGGCGTGCCGCTGTGGCAGATGGTGACGGTGGCATGGGCCTGCAGCAGCAGCAGCGCCATCGGCTTGCCCACGGTGTTGCTGCGGCCGATGACCACCGCATGCTGGCCCTTGATGGGCACGCCGGTGCTCTCGATCAGCTTCATGCAGCCGTAGGGCGTGGCCGGGCGCAGGCCGGGCAGGCCGCTCATCAGCTCGCCGGCGCTGCGCACCGAAAAGCCGTCGACATCTTTCTCGGGCGCGATGGCTTCGATGACCTTGTGCGGATCGATGTGCTTGGGCACCGGCATCTGCACCAGGATGCCGTGGATGCTTTCGTCGGCATTGAGCGCCGCGATGCGGGCCAGCAGTTCGGCTTCGGTCAGCGTGGCGGGGTATTGCTCCAGCACCGAATGCAGGCCGTTGTCCTTGCAGGCCTTGACCTTGTTGCGCACATAGACGGCGCTGGCCGGGTCGTCGCCCACCAGGATGACGGCCAGGCCGGGCTTGCGGCCGTGCTGCTGCGCCAGCGCGGCAGCTTCCACCGCCACCTGGGCGCGAACTTGGTTGGAGAGGGCGGTGCCGTCGATGATCTGGGCGGTCATGTGCGTGGTCCGGAAAGGCCACAGGCCGCTGTACGGCGGCCTGTGGGTGGGGAAAAAAGCGGGCTGGTTCAGCGAACGGGTCAGGCCTTGCTCGTAGCGCCCAAGGCGATCTTCAGCAGGTCGGCCACGGTGTTGGCGTTGAGCTTTTCCATGATGTTGGCGCGGTGCGCCTCCACCGTCTTGATGCTGATGCCCAGGTCGTCGGCGATCTGCTTGTTCAGCCGGCCGGCGACGATGCGCTCGAGCACCTGCGCCTCACGCGTGGTCAGGCGGGCCAGCAGCGCGTCGCGGCTGGCTTCTTCCTGGTGCTGCGAGAAGGTGGCGCGGGCCGATTCGAGCATGCGCTCGACCAGGCTCAGCAGCTCTTCTTCCTTGAAGGGCTTTTCGATGAAGTCCATCGCGCCCTTTTTCATCGTGTTCACGGCCATCGGCACGTCGCCGTGGCCGGTGATGAAAACGATGGGCAGCGGCGAACGGCGCTCGATCAGGCGGTCCTGCAGTTCCAGGCCGCTCATGCCGTCCATGCGGATGTCGGCGATCAGGCAGGCCACTTCGCGGGGGTCGAAGCGCGAGAGGAAGGATTCGGCGGAATCGAAGCAGCGGACGCGGTAGTCCTTGCCTTCCAGCAGCCACTGCAGCGAATCGCGCACGGCCTCGTCGTCATCGACGACATACACGGTACCCTTCTTGGGAATCAAACTCATGAGGCAACAGTGTTGTTGGAGGGGGCTGAGGAAGGCGACGCAGGGGGAAATTCACTGCGCAGCAGGGCGGTATCGACGGGCAGGGTGAAGACGAATCTGCAGCCCACGACCTGCTCTCCATTGTAGAGGTTCTGCGCCCTGATCCGCCCCCGGTGGCTCTCGACGATGGAGCGGCACAGACCCAGGCCGATGCCCAGGCCGTCGGCCTTGGTGGAGAAGAAGGCTTCGTACATGCGCGACAGCACATCCTCCTTCATGCCGGGGCCCATGTCGGTCACGCTGAACTCGATCACGCCGCCTTCTTCGGGCGTGTGGCGGGGCACCACGCGCAGCTCGATGTGGCGGCGCTGCGGCGGCAGCTGCGCGTTGTCGATGGCCTCGGCCGCGTTCTTCACCAGGTTCAGCACCACCTGCTCGATCAGGATGGGGTCGCACATCAGCGGCGGCAGGCGCTGGGCCACGTAGGTGTGCAGCTCCACGTTGCGGCGGCGCAGCTCGATGTTGGCCAGCTCCACCGCCTCGTCGACGATGCTGCGCGCCTCGGCCCGCTGGCGCTGCGGCTCGCTGCGTTTCACGAAGGAGCGGATGCGGTGGATGATCTGCCCGGCCCGCTGCGCCTGGCGCGAGGTCTTTTCCAGCGCCGCGATCAGGTCGTCCTTCTGGATGGCGTCGTTCTTGACCCGGCTGACCATGCCGTTGCAGTAGTTGGCGATCGCGGTCAGCGGCTGGTTCAGCTCATGCGCCACCGACGAGGCCATCTCGCCCATGGTCACCAGGCGGCTGGTCACCTGGGCCTTCTCGGCCTGGCGCGCGGCCTGTTCCTCGGCGCGGCGGCGGGCGGTGATGTCGGTGGCGATCAGCATCTGCGCCAGCCGGCCGTCGGTCCACTGCAGGTAGCGGCTGCGCACGTCGAACCACTTGCCCAGCGATTCCACATACACCTCGCGCGGGTCGGAACCGGCCTCGGTCAGCTCTTCGGTGGGCAGGCCCGAGAGGCTGTCCACCATGTCGTCCTGGTCGGCCAGGAAGCGCAGCGCCGCATTGGGGCCGGCCAGCAGGTCGTGGCCGCGTGCCTCGGAGCCGAACCACAGCCGGTACGAGCGGTTGGCGAACAGCAGCTCGCTTTGCTGCACCGACAGCACCGACACCGCCGCGTCCAGCCCCTCCAGCACGGTGGTGAAGCGCTCGTGCGAGGCCGACAGCTGGTCGCGGATGCGCTTGGCCTCGGTGATGTTGGTCATCGAGGTCATCCAGCCCGTCTGCTGGCCCTTGGAGTCGATCAGCGGCGAGACGTACATGCGCGCGTCGAACTGCGTGCCGTCCTTGCGCATCACCTTCACCTCGATGCCGCCGGCGGGGCTGCGGCCCTGCAGCTCCTGCTGCAGCAGCCGCATGTTCTCGTCGATCAGCGTGGGCGGCCAGTGCGGGAAGGGCGGGCGCGCGCCGATCAGGTCGGCCTCGGAAAAGCCCGTCATCGCGCAGAAGGCCGGGTTCACATAGGTGATGCGGCCTTCCATGTCCAGCGCGCGCATGCCGGTGAGCATGGAGTTTTCCATCGCGCGGCGGAAGTTGGTTTCCTGCACCAGTGCGCCCTGGATCTGCCCGCGGCGGCGCATGTGCCGCCAGGTGGCCATCAGCATCCACACCGTCAGGCCCGACAAGGCCACCACCATCCAGAACAGCGTGTTGCTGATGAGGCCGATGGACGTGCGCCAGCCCTGGCCGCGCACCACCAGGCCATTGGCCGTGGGCGCCAGCGGCGCGTCGTGCACGATGGGTGCGCGGCGGGTGAAGCGCTGGCTGCCGGAGGCGTCGCTGCTGGCCACCTCGCGGGCCTGGTCGTCGAGCACGGCGATGGTGTGGCGCTGGGTGACCACCGCGGGCACCGCCAGCCGCAGCAGCGTTTCCACCGAGTACTCGGCCATCAGCACGCCGGCAAAGCGGCTGCCGTCGAACAGCGGCACCTGCAGCTGGAACACCGGCGCGGCCGCCGGGTTCACGAACGCGCGCGAGTACACCGGCTGGCGCAGGTCGCGCGCCACTTCGAAGGCGCGCTCGGGTTCGCTGGCGCGGCCCAAGGCCGGCATGGACGCATCGACCTCGCCCTTGGGCTCGACCGGATAGCCCGAGACGGAGTGGCTGGCCTTGCGCTCCCGGCTGGCGGTGATCCAGGCGATCTGCGTGATCTCGGGCCGCTCGCGCCCCAGCGTGGCGGCCTGGTCGATGAAGTCGGCAGCGTCGATCGGGCGGCGCGTCATCTGCCCGGCCAGGCGAATCATCTGCTCCTGGCTCTCGATCAGCCGCAGCCGCATCTGCTGCTGGACGATCTCGGCGTCGCGCCGCACCGATTCGATCTCGCGCTCGATCTCTTCGTTACGCAGGTACCAGAACGCCGAAATGATGGCCGCCAGGAACAGCAGCACCGACACCAGCGGCCCGATCGTCACGAAGCGGTCCTGCCGCGCCGGCGACTGCCGGCGCCACCAGCGGTTGAGCAGTCGTTGCCCCCGTGTGAACGAAACACTGCTGGCGGCAAAAAGATCGTGACGGGGCTGCATCGGGGGATTATGGAAGGGCGGCGGCCCTCGCCCGGCCGCTGCTGCCTGCGGATTTCCCTTTGCAATATCGCATCGTGAAACGTACTCGCACTATTTGAAAACTCGGCGAGTTGTGCCAAACTGCGCGCGCTTTACCCTCGCCCGCATCCCATCCATCTCGGTAAAAGACCAGGAGACAAGCCATGTCTGCAGTGCCCGAATCCTTCTCCGGCGGCGCGGCCGCCAACGATTCCGACCATCAGGAAACCCGCGAGTGGTTGGACGCCCTGTCTGCAGTCATCGGCGCTGAAGGCGGCGAACGCGCCCACTTCCTGCTGGAACAGCTGATCGACCACGCCCGCCAGGCCGGCATCGACGTGCCGTTCTCGGCCAACACCGCCTACGTCAACACCATCCCGGCCGACCAGGAAGTGCGTTGCCCAGGCAACATCGAGATCGAAAAGCGCCTGCGCGCCTACATGCGCTGGAACGCGATGGCGATGGTGGTGCGCGCCAACCGCCTGAAGCCCGCCGACGGCGGCGACCTGGGTGGCCACATCGGCTCGTTCGCATCGCTGGCCTCGATGCTGGGTGCCGGCTTCAACCACTTCTGGCACGCCGAGAGCGAGAACCACGGCGGCGACCTGCTGTACATCCAGGGCCACAGCGCGCCCGGCATCTATGCCCGCGCCTACCTGGAAGGCCGGCTGACCGAAGAGCAGCTCGACAGCTTCCGCCAGGAAGTGGACGGCAAGGGCCTGTCCAGCTACCCGCACCCCAAGCTGATGCCCGAGTTCTGGCAGTTCCCGACCGTCAGCATGGGCCTGGGCCCCTTGATGGCCATCTACCAGGCGCGCTTCCTGAAGTACCTGCACGCCCGCGGCATTGCCGACACCGCCAACCGCAAGGTGTGGGCCTTCATGGGCGACGGTGAGATGGACGAGCCGGAAAGCCTGGGCGCCATCGGCCTGGCCGCGCGCGAAGGGCTGGACAACCTGGTCTTCGTCATCAACTGCAACCTGCAGCGTCTGGACGGCCCGGTGCGCGGCAACGGCAAGATCATCCAGGAGCTGGAGAGCGAATTCCGCGGCAGCGGCTGGAACGTCATCAAGCTGATCTGGGGCAAGGGCTGGGACGAGCTGCTGGCGCGCGACAAGAGCGGCAAGCTCAAGCAGCTGATGATGGAAACCGTGGACGGCGACTACCAGGCCATGAAGGCCAACGACGGCGCCTACGTCCGCAAGAACTTCTTCGGCAAGTACCCCGAGACCGCCAAGCTGGTCGAGCACATGAGCGACGAGGAGATCTTCGATCTGCGTCGCGGTGGCCACCAGCCCGAGAAGGTGTTTGCCGCCTTCCATGCCGCCCACAACAACACCACCGGCCAGCCCACGCTGCTGCTGGTCAAGACCGTCAAGGGCTACGGCATGGGCAAGGCCGGTGAAGGCAAGAACACCGTCCACCAGACCAAGAAGCTGACCGACGACGACATCAAGTACATCCGCGACCGCTTCGGCATCCCCATCCCCGACAGCGAGCTGCCGCAGATCCCGTACTACAAGCCGGCCGACGACACGCCCGAAATGCGCTACCTGCAGGAGCGCCGCCAGGCCCTGGGCGGCTACCTGCCCAAGCGCCGCGTGAAGACCGAAGAAAGCTTCGAGGTGCCTGCGCTGGACACCTTCAAGGCCGTGCTCGAGCCCACCGCCGAAGGCCGTGAGATCTCCACCACCCAGGCCTACGTGCGCTTTCTGACGCAGCTGCTGCGCGACAAGGCGCTGGGCCCGCGCGTGGTGCCCATCCTGGTGGACGAGGCCCGCACCTTCGGCATGGAAGGCCTGTTCCGCCAGATCGGCATCTACAACCCGAAGGGCCAGCTGTACACCCCGGTCGACAAGGACCAGGTCATGTACTACAAGGAAGACAAGGCCGGCCAGATCCTGCAAGAGGGCATCAACGAAGCCGGCGGCATGGCGAGCTGGATTGCCGCGGCCACGAGCTACTCGACGAACAACCGGGTGATGATCCCGTTCTACGTCTACTACTCGATGTTCGGCTTCCAGCGCATCGGCGACCTGGCCTGGGCGGCCGGCGACATGCAG
>CAKZXL010000523.1 GCA_937883885.1 uncultured Aquincola sp.
CACCACGCGCAGGCCGTCCAGCTTGCAGCCGTGCTGGGCCATCAGCTGGCCTTCCACGCAGGCCACCATCGCGGCGGCGGTGGTGTAGGCGCCGCTGGGGTCGGCCATCAGCGACACGATGAAGGGCTTGACCATGCTGGCCTGGGCGCGCTCCAGCATGTCGGCGGCCAGCAGCGCATCACGCCCGCCGATGAAGATGCCGGTGCGGCTGACGCCCTTGGGCCCGCGCGAGAAGATGGTGTCCTGCGTCAGGTTGCGCACCGCGTCCAGGCCCACCTCGGCATACGGCACCACCAGCTGGTAGCCGGCATCGGCCGCCATGTTGATGTCGAACGGGCTCATCTGCTTGCCCGGCGTGAACATGTGGAGGATGTAGGGACGGTCCATCGCGGGCTTCTCTCGTGTTCGGTGGGTGGGGCGGGCAAGGCGGCTTCAGCGCCCGCGGGTATCGGCCAGGGTGGCGCCATGCGCGCGCGCGGCCACGCTGCGCAGCCGCAGGCCGGGCGGCAGCAGGCCGGCGGTGGCGGCGGCGGTGGCCAGCGCATCGGCCTGCGCGGCGCTGGCCACGATGGCAAAGCCGGTAGGGCCCCAGGAGCTCTGGCCCACGGCCACGGCGCCGGGCGCCAGCCGCTGCAGGCCTTGCATCAGCCGGCCGATGGCCGGGCTGGTGTAGCAGCCGCCCTGGGCCGGTGCAAAGTGCTCGCCGAGCACCTGCTGCACACGGTTGATGCCGGCGGCAAAGCCGGGCAGGTCGGCGGTGGCGGCGCCGGGCAGCACCCGCATCAGCACCTGGTGGCAGATGTCGGCGGCCAGCGCCTGCGGCAGCGGCGACAGCGTGGCGATGGCCTGCTTCTCGCGCTGGCCCGACAGGCCGTGCAGCGTGTCGTCCTGCGCCACCAGCACACGCCAGGCGGCGGGCAGCGGCAGGCGGGCCAGCAGCGGCGCGGGCCGGCCGTCGGGGCCGGGGCCGCCATCCACCAGCAGGCCGCCCTGGTCGAAGCCGGCGATGCCCACGCCCGAGCGCAGGCCACGGCCCAGCCAGTGCGCCAGCGTGGGCGTGTCCACCGCCAGGCCATGCCAGTGCGCAAAGGCCCGGCCCACCGCCAGCGCCAACTGGGTGCCCGAGCCGAAACCGGCATGCGCCGGCAGCACGTCCAGCAACTGCAGACGCAGGGGCTCATGGCGGCCGCTGTGGCGGCGCAGCGCGGCCAGGTGGCGGGCGGCACGTTCCAGCTCCGCCTCGGCGGCCGGGGTGGCGGCCAGCAGCTCGTCGGTGCGTCCGCCGGGCAAGGCCGACACCGCCACCGCGGTCTCGAAGCCGTCGATCACCAGCCCGATGCTGCCGAAGGCCCGGCCCAGCGTGGCCGCGGGGTCGAGGAAACCCAGGTGCAGCCGCCCCGGCGCCCGCAGCGTGACGGTGCCGCTGCGCAGCGGCGATACGCCGGTGCCAGCGCCTCGGGTGGGGGTACAGGTGGACATCGCCGCCATCGCAAGCAAACCCCGTTCCCCCAAGGGTCAACCCGGGGTCATGCCCGGGCGCAGCCCGAGGCGCCCGCCCGGGCTGTGCCGGGGCGGGGACAGACTGTCATCCCGGCGAGGGGCTGTCAGTCGTACTTGAGGTACTTGAAGCGCGGGTCGTCGGGCGTGCCTTCCAGCGCGGCGCCGGGCTCGGTGCCGGGCTGCCACATCAGCACCTCCTCGATCTTGCGCGCCAGCGCGAAGTCCTTGTCGGTGATGCCCTTGGCCGAATGCGTCATCAGCTTGACGGTGACGAAGGCGTAGCTCACCGACAGGTCGGGGTGGTGCCAGGCGGCCTCCGCCAGATGGCCGACGGTGTTGACCACCATCAGCGTGGCCTTCCAGCCGCTGGTCTTGTATTTGCGGCGAATCCAGCCGCCTTCCAGCGTCCAATGCGGCAGCACCTGTGCCAGCCGCGCACTCACCTGCTCGTCGGTGTAGACGGTGTCCATCCAGGCAACCCTCCGTTTGCAACAGAAGGTGGGATGGTGCAACGGACACGATCACCCCGCTGACGCGGTGGCGGATTCCAGCACGTGGGGATGGGTGCTCAGCGCCTCCCGCACGATGGGTGCGACCGGGTGCTCGGCCAGCGCCGCCTCGTCGGCCAGGTGGGCGCGCAGCGCGCGGCGCATGCGCGGCTCCCAGAAGCGGTGGATGTGCAACGCAATGCCCTCCAGCGCCTCGGGCCGGTCGGGCATGGCCTCGAAGAACTGGCCGATGCGGTTGGCCATGCGCACTAGGTTGTCTGCATGCATGCTTGCCCCCTTACTTGCCCACCACCGCGGTGGCGTCGGCCGGCTGGCACTGCTGCAGCAGCTCGTTCTGCACCTGGTTGAAGCGGCTGTACGACTGCTGCCACTCCGAGGGCTGGGCCACCGGCATCACCTGCACCGCGGTCACCTTGTACTCGGGGCAGTTGGTGGCCCAGTCGGAGCTGTCGGTGGTGATGACGTTGGCGCCCGACTCCGGGAAGTGGAAGGTTGTATAGACAACCCCGGGCTGCATGCGCTCGCTGATGACCGCGCGCAGCACGGTTTCGCCAGCGCGGCTCTGCACGCCCACCCAGTCGCCGTGGCGGATGCCCCGGTCCTCTGCATCCACCGGGTGCAGCTCCAGCCGGTCTTCGCTGTGCCAGCGGTTGTTGTCGGTGCGGCGCGTCTGCGCGCCCACGTTGTACTGCGACAGGATGCGCCCGGTGGTCAGCAGCAGCGGGAAGCGGCGCGTCACCTTCTCGTCGGTGGCCACGTACTGCGTGATGATGAAGCGGCCCTTGCCGCGCACGAACTGGTCAATGTGCATGATCGGCGTGCCTTCGGGCGCGTCGTCGTTGCAGGGCCACTGCACGCTGCCCAGCTCGTCGAGCTTGCGGTAGGTGACGCCGCGGAAGGTGGGCGTCAGCGCCGCGATCTCGGCCATGATCTCCTCGGGGTGGGCGTAGTTCATCGGGTAGCCCAGCGCGTTGGACAGCAGCTGCGTCACCTCCCAGTCGGCGTACACGGCCTTGGGCGGCATCACCTTGCGCACGCGGCTGATGCGCCGCTCGGCATTGGTGAAGGTACCGTCCTTTTCCAGGAACGAAGAGCCGGGCAGGAACACATGCGCGTACTTGGCCGTCTCGTTCAAGAACAGGTCCTGCACCACGATGCATTCCATCGCCATCATCGCGGCGGCCACATGCTGGGTGTTGGGGTCGGACTGCACGATGTCCTCGCCCTCGCAGTACAGGCCCTTGAAGCTGCCCGACAGCGCCGCCTCGAACATGTTGGGAATGCGCAGCCCCGGCTCTGGCTGGATGGGCACGCCCCAGGCGTCTTCGAACTGGGTGCGGGTGGCCAGGTCGCTGACGTGGCGGTAGCCCGGCAGCTCATGCGGGAACGAGCCCATGTCGCACGAGCCCTGCACGTTGTTCTGGCCGCGCAGCGGGTTCACGCCCACGCCCTCACGGCCGACGTTGCCGGTGGCCATGGCCAGGTTGGCAATGGCCATCACCGCGGTGGAGCCCTGGCTGTGCTCGGTCACGCCCAGGCCGTAGTAGATGGCGCCGTTGCCCGCGCCGGCATACAGCCGCGCCGCGCCGCGCAGGTCGGCCGCCGGCACGCCGGTGGTGGCCTCGGTGGCTTCGGGCGAATGCTCGGGCCGGGCCACGAAGTCCATCCATTCGCCAAAGGACTTGGCGTCGCAGCGCTCGGCGATGTAGTCACGCGCCAGCAGCCCTTCGGTGACGATGACGTGGGCCAGCGCGGTGAGCACGGCCACGTTGGTGCCGGGGCGCAGCGGCAGGTGGAAGGCGGCCTGGATGTGCGGCGACTTCACCAGGTCGATGCGGCGCGGGTCGATGACGATGAGCTGCGCGCCTTCACGCAGCCGCTTCTTCAGCCGGGAGGCGAACACCGGGTG
>CAKZXL010000524.1 GCA_937883885.1 uncultured Aquincola sp.
AATTCGAGGTCGCCGAAGCCCATGACCGCCAGCTGCCTGGGCACGTCCAGCCCACGGGCCTGCGCTTCGGTGAGCACGCCCAGCGCCAGCAGATCGGAGCTGCAGAACACCGCGTCCACCGCCGGCTCCGCCGCCAGCAGCTGCGCCAGCGCCCCGCGGCCGCTGCCCAGCGTGGTGGGCGCAGGCACCGTCACCAGCGCGGGCTCGGGCAGGCCCAGCGCCACCGCCGCCTGGCGAAAGGCCGCGTGCCGCCGCGCCGATCGTTCATCGTCTCCGGCCACCACCGCCAGCCGTCGTCGCCCCCGGCAGTGCAGGAAGGCGGCCACCGCGCGGCCCACCTCCACGTGCGAAAAACCCACCAGCATGTCGATGGGCGTGGGCGTCAGGTCCCAGGTTTCCACCACCGGAATGCCGGCGGCCAGCAGCCGCTGGCGCCCATGGGCCGAATGCATGATGCCGGTGAGCACGATGCCGTCGGGCCGGCGGCCGATGATGGCTTCCAGCAGCGCGTCCTCGCGGCTGTCCACATAACCGGTCTGGCCCAGCATCAGCTGGTAGCCGTGGGCTTCCAGCGCCGCGGTGAGCGACTGGATGGTCTGCAGAAACACCGGCCCGGCGATGGTGGGCACCACCGCTGCCACCAGGCGGCTGCGGGTGGAGGCCAGGCCGCCGGCCAGCAGGTTGGGAACGTAGCCGGTGCGGCGCACCGCGTCGGTCACCCGCTGCAGCACCTCGGGCGACACCCGGTCGGGCGTGTTGAGGGCGCGCGAGGCGGTGATGGGCGCGACCTCGGCCAGGCGGGCCACGTCGTGCAGGGTGACGGCGCCGCTGCGGCGGCGGCTGCGTTTGGGGGAAGCCGTGGCGGCGGACATGCGCCGGATTGTAGGCAGCTGGTACCGCTACCGCGGCAAGGCTGGCAAGACGTTTCAGCCCTGGCTGGCCACCATCGGCGGCGCACCGTCGGCCAGCCGCCAGCGGCCCTTGCCGGCGCGCTTGGCGGCCAGCATGGCCTGGTCGGCCTGGCTCAGCAGTTCCGCGGGGCTGACGACCCGCGGCGACCGGTCGTCGTTGGCCGCCCTGCCCGAGCGCAGCGCACTGGCCACCGACACGCCCACGCTGGCGCCCACGCGCACCGTGCGGCCATCGCCCAGGGTGACGGGCTGGTTGACCACCTCGGCCACCCGGTCCAGCACCCGCCGCCAGTCGTCGGCCGGCATCGGGCCCAGCACCACCACGAACTCGTCGCCGCCGATGCGGGCGACGGTGTCGCTGTCGCGCACCTGGCCCGCCATGCGGCGGGCCAGCTGCACCAGCAGCGCATCGCCCGCGTCGTGGCCCAGCGCGTCGTTGACGGCCTTGAAACCGTCCAGGTCGAGGTAGCACACCGCCACCTCTTCGGCGGCCTGGCGCGGCTGCGCCAGGCTGTGCTGCAGCCGCTGCAGCAGCAGCGCGCGGTTGGGCAGCTGGGTCAGCACGTCGTGGAAGGCGGCGTGCTGCAGGGTTTCGTGCATCTGGCGGGTGGCGGTCACGTCCACCGCCATCCAGAAGCTCTCGGTGCCGGTCAGCGGCATGCCGTTGAGGTCCACCCACAGGCACTGGCCGTTCTTGCAACGCATGCGCACCTGCAGCCGGCAGTTGCTGCCGGTGGCCAGCGTCGGGTAGGCCTCGCGGCCCACGCGTTCGTATTCGGCCTCGTCGGGGTACAGCTCGCGCATCGAGCGGCCGGCCAGCTCGCCGTCGCCGTAGCCCAGCATGCTTTCGAAGGCGCGGTTGCGCCAGGTCAGCACCCGGTCTTCCAGCTTGATCATGCCCACCAGGTCGTTGTTGAGCATCGCCGATTGCTCCTGCAGCAGGTCGGAGATGCGCTGCTGGCTGCGCTGCTGCTGCTGCACATGGGTGGCGATGGACTGCATGGCGCCCGCCTCGCGCAGCGCAAAGCGGTACACCGCCCCGGTGGCCGCGGCGATCAGGCCCCAGGCCAGCGCCGCCACCAGCGACACGCTGAGCATCTGCTGTCGCCAGGGCTGGAAATAGCGCTGGTTGTTGACCCCCGCAAACACCACCAGCGGCCAGCCGCTGACGGCCCGGTAGGCGGTGGTGCGGGTTTCGCCGTCGATGGGCACCTGCGAGACAAAGGCGCCGCTGGCCGGGTCCTGCATCAGGGCTTCGCGCAGCGGCTGCGAGACCTGGGTGGTGCCCACCTCGCCCTGCTGGCCGCCGCCGGGGGAGCGGCGCGCCACCATGCGCAGGTCTCCCTGGGTGCGCAAGGCCATGGCGTCGCGGGCGTTGAGGTCGTAGTGGCTGAACAGCTGGGCGAAATGGTCCACGCCCAGGGTGGCATGCAAGGTGCCGGCAAAGCGCCCGTCGATGCGCACCGGCCGCACCACCATCAGCACCCAGCGGCCCGAGCCGCTGCTGCGCAGCGGGCCGGCCAGCAGTGCCTGGTCGCCGGTGCTGGCCATGGCCTGCTGGAAGAACTCGCGGTCGTCGATGCGCGCCATGTCCAGGCTGGGCGCCCCCCAGCGCAGGCGGCCCTGGGCATCGGCCAGCTGCAGCGATTCGACGCCCTGCAGCAGCCGCAGCCGGTCGTTCAGCAGCACCTGCGCCTCGGCCGCGGGCATGTGCTGCACGCCGCCGCGGCGTTGCAGGTCGTCCAGCGTGGCGCGCATCACCGCATCCACCTGCGACAGCTCGCTGGCGATGTTGAGCTGCGCGATGCCGGCCAGGCGCTCGGCCATGTCGCGGGCGCGGCTTTCGTAGGTGCGCTGCGAAGACAGCAGCACCCCGAACACCAGCGCCCCCAGCAGCAGGCCCACGCCCAGGTTGGTCAGCACCAGCCAGCGCAGCAGCCCGCGGCGCTTGAGGGCCACGCGATCGACCAGGCTTTGCGCGGTGGAGTGGTGCATGCCCATGGGCTACAGATCGATCTTTCCGTAGTGCAGCGGCACCTGGGAGGCCGCCACCTTGCGCCAGACCTGCCACGCCGCGGGCGAGGCTGGCAAGCGCATGCGCTGGCACCAGCGGGCAAAGCCGTGGTCCTGGTCGTGGTCGTCATGGGCGCAGGCGGCGCCCGGCTCTGCAGGCGCCGCAGGGGTTGGCGCCAAGGGCGGTACTGCAGACATGCACCGTTTTCGGTCGTTCCCCCGGCGGCTTGATGCCTGTTACCGGCGGCGGCACGCCGGTTGCGCTCAGCCCGGTGGCGGCACCGGCTGCGGGCGGGCGCCGGGCGTGGTGGGCGGCTGCCAGCGGCTGCGGCTGGCGGCCACGGCCAGCACCTCGTGCAGAGCCTCGAGGATCAGCGGCTTGGCCAGGAACAGGTCGAAGCCCTGCTGCAGGCAGTCCAGTTCGGTGCGGGGGTCGGCATGGCCGGTCAGACACACCATCACCGGCCGGTCGCCGGGGGGCAGCCGGTCGCGCACCGCATTCATCAGCCGGCAGCCGTCGTCCCAGTGGCCGCCCGCGGCGGCCGGTGGCCACTGCTGCACCTGCGTGTTCAGCGCCAGGTCGACCACCATCAGGGCCGGGCGCAGCGCCACCGCGGCTTCCAGGGCCGAGCGGCCGTCGTGCCGCACCAGCACGTGGCAGCCCAGCTCGACCAGCAGGTCGCTGAGGGACTGGGCGCAGTCGACGTCGTCGTCCACCACCAGCACGGTGGGGTGTTCTGGGTTGGGCATGGGGCGCTCCGGGGTGCGAGCGGCGGGAGAGCAAGCCGCATGCCTTGGCCCACGGGCTACCAGCACACGCGGCTGAGCAGCTCCGTCAGCCGCGGCGGGGTGCGGGTGGCCATCGCTTCCCGGTAAGAACGGGTGAGCATCAGCGGGCAGCGGCGTTGCAGCACCGGTGCATCCGCCACCAGCTGATCCCATTCGGCGCGCGTGTGGTCGCCGGGCTGCTGGCGCAGCAGGTAGGCGGCGCGCAGCAGGCGCACGTCCAGCGGCTCGTCGCACAGGTCCAGCACATGGGCGAACAGGGTTTCCAGCTCGGGGTCGTCGAAGCGGGCGGGCGCGTTTTCCAGCAGCAGCCAGGTCAGGTCGACCAGGATGGCCGGCCCCTCGGCACCGCGCGCCTGGCCGCCCTGCCACAGGCCGCGCAGCAGCGCGACGGCTGCGGGCCGGTCGCCTTCGGCCAGCGCCAGCGCCGCCTGGCGGCGTTGCAGGCCGCCCACCAGCGGCAGCCCTTCGGCGCCGGCCAGCGCGGCCCGCGCCTGCGCCAGGTGGCCGAGGTGGATTTCCATGAAGGCCAGCTCGGCATGGGCCACCACGCCGAACAGGCTGCGCGCGGCGCTGGCGCGCGCAGCTACCGCGCGCAACCGCTCCAGCGCCGGCAGGCTGTGGCCCTGCCGCCAGTCCACCAACGCCAGCAGGTATTGCAGAAAGCCCCGGTGCGCGATCAGCAGGTCAGGCTGGCTGCCCACGGCGGCGGCCACCCGGCGCGCCTCGTCCAGCTCGCAGGCCTGCACCAGGATCCACAGCTCGAAGAGCTGCGTCCATTGCTGGCCCGAACGGTCGGGGCTGCGCAGCCACAGCGCGAGGCTGCGGCGCACCGCGTCCAGCGCGGCGCGGTGGCGGCGCTGGTAGTCCAGCAGCGCCGCCTGCGAGCGGAAGGCCCGCGCCTGGTACTCGGCCACGCCCGAGCGCTCGGCCAGGTCGATGGCCTGCGCCAGCGCCTGGCCGGCACGCTGCGGCTGGTCGACCGCGCGCAGCAGCGCGGTGAGCACCAGCCAGGCGCGGGCCTGCATGTGCAACTGGCCCAGCTGCGTGGCTTCTTCCACCGCGGCTTCGGCCAGCTGCAGCGCGGCCACGGTGTCGGTCTGGCGGCCGGCCACGCGGGCGGTGCGGCCCAGCAGCTCGGGCCGCAGGGCCACCGCCTCGGGCACCCGGGCCGACAGCGCCAGCGCCGCTTCCAGGTGCTGGCGGGCGGCGGCCAGGCGGTCGGCGTCGAAGTCGCACTGGCCGCGCAGGGCCAGCATCGACACCCGCATCAGCTCGGGCAGCGGCGGATCGGTGGCGGCCAGCGCCGCGTCCAGCACCTGGCAGGCATCGTCGGGGCGGTTGCACTGGTGCAGCAGCTGCGCATGCAGCAGCGTCAATGGGTCGGTGGCGGGCACGTGGGGCCGGGTGGTTTCCAGCAGCGCCAGCGCCTGCACCACCTGGCCGGACTGCTGCATGTCCACCACCATCGCCAGCTGCTGCTGCCAGAAGCTGTCGGGCGGCGCGGGGTGGGGGGTTGGCGTGGGTGTGGGTGCGGGCGTGGATGCCGGGGCCGGCGCCGGGTCGAGCTGGTCGGCCAGCCGGCGGGTCAGCTGGATCACGTCGTCGCCGTGCGCCTCGAACACCGGCTGGCCGGGCGCCTGGCTGCCGCGCCAGGCACGCAGGCAAAAGCCGTCATCGGCCCAGGCCAGCTGGCAGCGCAGCGCCTGCGCCGCGCCCAGGCTGGTGCACAGCGCGGCCATCGCGTCGTCGGCCGGTGCCAGCCGCGCGCACACCGTCTGCACCTCGGCCAGCGGCGCCAGGCTGAAGTGGCCGGTGGCCTGCAGCCACTGGTGCAGCAGGCCCATCAGCCCTTGCGACACCCAGCGCAGCGCGGGGTTGGCGGTCAGGTCTTCCACCGGCAACAGCGCCAAGCGGGCGCGGGCGGCGCCCTGCCCTGCGATGGCGGCGGGCACCGCGGGCGGGCGGGCGGCGCGGCCGGGCCGCTCCAGCACGTCGGCGTCCAGCAGGTAGCCCACGCGCGGCACGGTGCGCAGCAGCCGCGGCTCCTGGGCATCGTCCAGCAGCGCACGGCGCGCCTTCATCACCGCGCGGGCCACCACGCTGTCGGTGACGAAGCTGCTGCGCCACACGGCCGGCAGCAGCTCGGCCTTGGAGATCACCTTGCGCGGCCGGCGCGCCAGGAAGGTCAGCAGGTCGAACACCAGCGGCTGCAGCTCCACCGCCTGCTGCTCATGCAGCAGCAGACGCTGGTCGGTGTCCAGCACGAATCGATCGAACACGAGCTCTGGCATGGCGGTCGGCACCCTCACAGGTCCGGCACGCCGGACGTGGCATTGTGGGCGCGGCGGCGGCCGGCTGCCAATGCCGGCGCCGCACCGGCATGGGCCCCCAAGTTCATAGGATGTCGCCTGCTGCCCCGCAGGCACAGACTGCAAGCCTTGCCAATTGGCGACGTTGAGGGGAGCGAACATGAAGTTCAGATCCACGCTGCTGCTGGCGGCT
>CAKZXL010000525.1 GCA_937883885.1 uncultured Aquincola sp.
CCTTCCACCAGAGGCTGCGGCCAGTCGGGCTGGGCAAGGCCGAACCAGGGCGCGAACAGCGTGATGCTGAGGTCGGGCACGCTTTGCAGATGCTCGACGAAATGCGCGATGGGCGGCAGGCCCAGCGGGCTGCGCAGCGCGTTCAGGTCGGCCACGGTCAGCGGGTCGATCAACTGCTGGTCGATGCGGCGCCAGGCCCAGCGGCGCCAGGCCATGGGCACCCAGGCCGGCACCGCCAGCGGCCCCAGCTTCAACGGGTGATGCACCGTGCGCAGGTTCTGCGGCGCCAGGTAGGCACCCACGATGGGCAGGCCGGGCCGCAGCGCGCGGCACAGGTCGGCCGAGGGCAAGGCCAGCGGGTGAGCCACCAGCAGCAGCCGCTCGTCGGCCGGCATCGCCTGCAAGGTGTCGTGCAGCCGCCGCAGGCCGGGCCGCAGGTGGCGCCAGATGATGCCGAAGCCCTTGCGGGCGTCCCACAGCGCGGGCTCCTGCGTCACGGCTTCGTACTCGGCCCGGCTGCCCATGGCCCGCACGCCCAGGCCGGCTTGCTGCACCAGCCGGCCGAACACCTCGGGGCACAGCACCGTCACCCGGTGGCCACGCGCGTGCAAGGCCTGGCCCAGCGCCAGGAAGGGGTGGATGTCGCCCGCCGAGCCCAGCGTGGCCAGCAGCACATGCAGCGGCGGCTTCATGGCTGCAGCGTGCATTGGTAGAGGCCGTTGGGCCGCGGGTCGAAACCCAGCGCGCTGAACAGGCGCTGCGAGCGCATGTTGTCCGCATCGATGTCGGCCAGCAGCGTGTGCAGGCCCAGCGTGCCCGCCGCATGCGCCATCAGCGCGCGCAGGGCCTCGCTCATCAAGCCCTGGCCCCAGTGCGCCTGGGCCAGCAGGCAGCCCACCTCGGCCTGGTGCAACGGCCAGTCAAAGCCGTGCAGGCCGCAGGTGCCGATCAGCCGGTCGTCGGCCCGCATCGCCACCGCCCATTCGAACGAGAGTTGCGCGGCCAGCAGCCGCTCGACACTGTCGTGCAGGCGGGCCACATCGGCCAGGCTGGTGAACGGCGGGTCGCTGGCATGGCGCATCACCCGTGCGTCGCCGTAGACGGCGAACAAGGCCTCGTCGTCGGTACCGCGGCGCAAGGGGCGCAGCCGCAGGCGGGCGGTGGCGAGCACGGGCAGGGCATCCATGGGGCCATGTTAGAAGCCCATGCGCCGCGCGCTGCGCCGATACTTCGGCCCGTTCCAGGAGCCTTGCCGATTGCCATGATCGACGTCGTCGTCTTCTTCTTCCTGCTGGGTCTGTTCGCCCGCCTGGTGCGCAGCGAACTGAAGCTGCCGGAAGCGCTGTACGAAACCCTGTCCATCTACCTGCTGCTGGCCATCGGCCTGAAGGGCGGCATCGAGCTGTCCAAGCAGCCGCTGGCCACGCTGGCGCCCGAAGTGGCGGTGCTGGCCGCCATGGGCTTCCTGATTCCGGTGGGGCTGTATCCGCTGCTGCGGCTGCTGCGCCTGTCGGGTGTGGACTCGGCGGCACTGGGCGCGCACTACGGCTCGGTGAGCGTGGTCACCTTCGCGGTGGCGCAGACGGCGCTGGCCCGTGCCAACCTGCCGCTGGAAGCGCAGGCGCCGCTGTGGGTGGCCGTGCTGGAGGCGCCGGGCCTGCTGGCCGGCATCCTGCTGGCACGGCTGTCGGCGGCGCGCGATGCCAGCGGCCCGCCGCGCTGGGGCGAACTGGCGCACGACGTGCTCTTCGGCAAGAGCGTGCTGCTGCTGGTGGGCGGCATCGTCATCGGTGCGGTGGCCGGCGAGGCAGGCACCGCGCCCATCAAGGCCGTGTTCATCGATCCGTTCAAGGGTGTGCTGGCGCTGTTCCTGCTGGAGCTGGGGCTGGTGGCCGGCGGCCGGCTGGGCGATGTACGTCGCTTCGGCTTGGCGGTGCTGCTGGTGGGCATCGGCGCGCCGCTGCTGCTCAGCGGCGTGGGCGCGGCCACCGGCCTGCTGCTGGGCCTGGGCACCGGCGGCGTGGCGATGCTGGCCACGCTGGCCGCCAGCGCCAGCTACATCGCGGCGCCCACGGCCATGCGCATCGCGGTGCCGCAGGCCAATGCGGCGCTGTCCATCACCGCCGCGCTGGGCATCACCTTTCCGTTCAACATCGTCATCGGCATTCCGCTCTACATCGAGCTGGCGCGCAGGCTGCACCCATGAACACACCGCTGTCCACCCATCCCCGTACGCTGCTGGTCATCGTGGCCGAGGCCGCCCTGGAAAAGCCCCTGGTGCGCGAAGCGCGCCAGCGCGGCGTGCAGGGCTGGACCGTGGCCGAGGTGCACGGCCGCTTCTTCGAAGGCGAACGTGAAGGCGCCTGGGAAGCCGACCGCACCATCGAGCTCAAGCTGCTGTGCGACCGCGCCACCGCCGAAGCCCTGGCCCAGGAGGTGCTGGCCCGCTATGCGCCCCACTACAGCGTGGCGATGTACTTCACGCCGGCCGAAGTGCTGCGGCCGGAGCGGTTCTGAAGCCACGGAGGACCTGACCCATGACCAGCATCATCTTGCGCGAGCCTGATTTCGTGCGCCAGCGCAAGCTGCAGAGCTGCTGGTTCGCCTGCCTGCAGATGCTGCTGAAGTGGCACACCGGCAGCAGCGACATCCAGGACCCCGAGGTGAAGCGGCTGACCAGCCACTTCCAGGGCCGCTCG
>CAKZXL010000526.1 GCA_937883885.1 uncultured Aquincola sp.
GCGCTGGCGCTGCTGCTGTCGGTGCACCTGGGCGCGGTGATGGCCTTGTTCGCCACCAAGCCCTACGGCAAGTTCGCCCATGGCATCTACCGCAGCGCCGCCCTGCTGAAGTGGGCGATCGAGAAGCGACAGCCGAGCCGCTTGCAGCTCGGCGACGACTGATTCCAACCGCCACCGCCAGGAGACCGCCATGCGCCCCAGCCATCCCATCCGTCGCCGTTCCATCCCCTTGCTGGCCGTCGCGCTCGCGCTCGCACTGGCCGCGGGCCAGGCCCAAGCCCAAGAGCTGCCCAGGAAGCCGATCACCCTGGTGGTGGGCTTTGCCGCCGGTGGCGCGGCCGATGCGGCCGCGCGGATGATCGCCAAGAAGCTGCAGGCCAACATCGGCCAGACCGTGGTGGTGGACAACCGGGCCGGCGCCGGCGGCAACATCGCCCACCAGTTCGTGGCCAAGGCCGAGCCCGACGGTTCGGTGATCCTGCTGGGCTCCATCGGCCCGCTGACCATCGCGCCGCACCTGATGAAGGTGGGCTACGACCCGTTCAAGGACCTGGCACCGCTGACCATGGGCGTGAGCTTTCCCAACGTGCTGGTGGTGCACCAGGGCGTGGGCGTGAAGACGCTGGCCGAGTTCGTGGCCAAGGCCAAGGCGCAACCGGGCAAGCTGGACTTCGCTTCCACCGGCGCGGGTTCGGCCTCGCACCTGGCGGGCGAGCTGCTGAACCAGCGCGCCGGCATCGACACCGTGCACATTCCGTACAAGGGCGGCGCGCCGGCCCTGCAAGACCTGCTGGGCGGCCGCGTGGCGGCCTACTACTCCACGCCCGCCACTGCGGCGCCACACATCGAATCGGGCAAGCTGGTGCCACTGGCCACCACCGGGCTGCAGCGCTCGGAGTTCATGCCCCAGGTGCCCACGGTGGCCGAATCGGGCTACCCCGGCTTTGCCGCCACCAACTGGTATGCCTTCATGGCGCCGGGCAAGACGCCGGTGCCGGTGCTGGAGCGCTGGAACCAGGAGTTGGTCAAGGCCCTGCGCGACCCCGAGGTCAAGGCCGAGCTGGACCACCATGGCCTGACCCCCGCCCCGGGCACCCGCCAGCAGCTGGCCGACTACATCGCCAGCGAATCGCGCACCTGGGGCCAGCTGGTGCGTGAGCGGGGCATCAAGGCCGACTGAATCTGCGGGTTGCATCAAATGATGCGACCGGTGCGGTGTCATGCACGGATACTCGGCGCTGGCTTCACCCAGCAGTTCTGAGCCTCGCTTCCGTGCAAACCCCCGACTTCGTCAGTACCTCCCACGACCCCCTGCTCGTCGCCGCCTCCCTGGTGGTGGCGGTGTTCGCCTCCTACGTCGCGCTGGACCTCACGCGGCGGGTGCAGGCCGCCACGGGCATGCTGCGGTTGGCCTGGTGGGCGGGTGGCTCGCTGGTGCTGGGCACCGGCATCTGGTCGATGCACTTCGTGGGCATGTTGGGCTTCGAGGCCGGCATGCCGCTGGGCTACCGCTGGTGGCCCACCGCGGCCAGCTGGCTGGCCGCCGTCTCGGCCGCCAGCGTGGCCCTGGGCGCCGCCACGCGCCAGGGGCTCACCCCGCCGGTGCTGGTGGGCGGCAGCGTGACCATGGCGCTGGCCGTGTGCGCCATGCATTACCTGGGCATGGGCGCGCTGGACATGGCGCCCGGGCTGCAGTGGCACTGGCCGCTGGTACTGGTGTCGGGCGCCATTGCCTGGGGCGCATCGGCGGTGGCGCTGTTCATCTTTTTTGCGCTGCGTGCGCGCCAGGGCCCGCAGCGGGTGGGCCTGCAGATGCTGGCCGCGGTGGTGATGGGCCTGGCCATCGGCGGCATGCACTACACCGGCATGGCGGCGGTGCGGCTGCCGCAGGGCGCGGTGTGCCTGAGCAGCGGCGACCTGGGCGGCCAGTGGCTGGCCGTGCTGGTGACGCTGACCACCCTGCTGGTGCTGGGCGGGGCCCTGCTGCTGTCGATCAACGATGCGCTGGCCCATGCGCGCGAGCTGGCGCTCAGCGATTCCTTGCGGCAGGCCAACCTGAGCCTGCGTGAAGCCAATGCCCAGCTGCAGCGCCACGCCTTCGAAGACCCGCTGAGCGGCCTGCCCAACCGCGCGCTGTTCCACGACCGGCTGCAGCACGCCATCCACCGGCTGAGCCGCCGCGACCGGATGGCCGGCCTGCACGAAGACCGGCTGGCCGTGCTGTTCCTGGACCTCGACGGCTTCAAGCCCATCAACGACACGCTGGGCCACCAGGCCGGCGACGAGGTGCTGCGCGAGGTGGGCCGGCGCCTGCATTCGGCCGCCCGCAGCAGCGACACGCTGGCCCGGCTGGGTGGCGACGAGTTCGCGGTGCTGATCGAATCGCGCGATGCCGCCCACGAAGCCATGCCGTTGGCCCGCCGCATGATCGAGGTGCTGCACCGGCCCTTCACCGTGGCGGCGCAGCGGGTGTCGCTGTCGTGCTCGGTGGGCGTGGCGCTGTACCCCGACCATGACGATGCGGGCCACCGCCTGCTGGCCTGTGCCGATGCCGCGATGTACGCCGCCAAGCGCGCCGGCGGCAGCACCTGCGTGGTCTACCACCCCGGCATGGAAGGCGATGCCGGCGAGCAGCTGGCGCTGCAGCAGGAGCTGCGCGACGCCATCGACCATGGCGAGCTGCGCCTGTACTACCAGCCCAAGGTGTGCAGCACCGATGGCCGCGTGCATGGCTGGGAGGCGCTGGTGCGCTGGCAGCATCCGCAGCGCGGCCTGCTCAGCCCGGCGGTGTTCATCCCGCTGGCCGAGCGCTTCGGCCTCATCGGCAGCCTGGGCAACTGGGTGGTGGAAGAAGCCTGCGCCCAGCTGGCGCGCTGGCGCGAGGCCGGGCTGCATTGCCGCATCGCCATCAACGTGTCGCCCCAGCAGCTGCGCCAGGCCGACCTGGCCGTGCGCATCGAAGATGCGCTGGTGCGGCATGCGCTGCCGCCCGAGCACCTGGTGTGCGAGATCACCGAAAGCGCGGTGATGGAGAACACCGAGCAGGAGCGCGGCATGCTGGAGCGCATCGTCGCGCTGGGCGTGCGGCTGTCCATCGACGACTTCGGCACCGGTTATTCGTCGCTGGCCCACCTGCGCAAGATCCCGGCGCGCCAGCTCAAGATCGACCGCAGCTTCGTCACCGACCTGGCCACCAGCGCCGAGGCCCACGCGGTGCTCGATGCCATCGTGCGCCTGGCCCATGCGCTGAAGATGGAGGTAGTGGCCGAAGGCGTCGAAACGCAGGAGCAGATGACGGTGCTGACCGGCCTGGGCTGCGACATCCTGCAGGGCTACTTCATCGCGCGGCCGATGCCGCCCGCGCAGGTGCCCGCCTGGGTGGCCGGGCGTGTGCCGGCCCCGGCCGGGCCGGCTACGATGGCACGATGAAGTGCCTGCAGTTCTCCCCCCACACGTCCCCCACCGACGCCGCCTGCTCCCCCCTGCCGGGTTGAGCCGCCGTGCGCGTCCTCATCGTCGAAGACGACTTCCTGCTGGGCGAGGCGCAGTCCACCGGGCTGCGCCAGGCCGGCCATGCGGTGGACTGGTTCCAGTCGGGCGCGCAGGCCGATGGCGCCATGGCCGGTGCCGATTACGACGTGGTGCTGCTGGACCTGGGCCTGCCGGGCAATGACGGCATGCACTGGCTGGCCCGCTGGCGCGCACGCGGGGTGCGGGTGCCCATCATGATCCTGACCGCGCGCGACGCGGTGGAGCAGCGCATCGCCGGGCTGGACGCGGGTGCCGACGACTACCTGGTCAAGCCGGTGGGCGTGGACGAGCTGGCCGCCCGGCTGCGCGCGCTGCTGCGCCGCACGGCCGGCCGTTCGCAGCCGGTGTGGCAGCACGGCGCACTGGCCTACGACCCGTCGTCCAAGCGGGTGCAGTGGCAGGGCCAGCCGGTGGAGCTGACGGCCCGTGAACTGGCGCTGCTGGAGGCCTTGATGACCGACCCCGAGCGCATCCTGTCCAAGGCCGTGCTGCTGGAAAAGCTGTACGACTGGAACGGCAACGAGCCCGAAAGCAATGCGCTGGAAGTGCACGTGTACCACCTGCGCCGCAAGATCCACGCGGGCGTGGTGCGCACGGTGCGCGGCGTAGGCTATGCACTGGGGCCGGCACAGTGAGGAGCGCCGACACCCGGCCACCCCGCCGCAGCCTTAGCCTGCAGCGCCGCCTGTTGTTGTCGGTGCTGGTGTGCGCGCCGCTGGTCTGGGCGGTGGCGGTGGTGGCCTGGGTGCACCATGCGCGGCATGAGGTCAACGAGCTGTACGACTCGGAGCTGATCCGCCTGGCGCGGGAGGTGCAGTCCACGCTGGTGATGGCCGGCGACACCGAGGCCGAGCTGCCCCTGGGCCAGGGCAATCGCCGCAACGGCGACGGCGTGGCCGACCTGGCCGACCTGGCCGTTGCGGTGTGGGACCGCCAGGGCAAACGCCTGCTCAACGACCGTGAAGGCGCGATGCTGGAGTTCCGGCCCGATGCGGTCGGCTTTGTCGACCAGACCATCGATGGCCGGGTGTGGCGGGTGTACTACCTGCAGTCGCGCAGCGGCAACCGGCTGGTGGCCGCCGGCCAGCGCGAGCATGAACGCGACGAAGTGGTGTGGGGCCTGACCCTGAGCCAGCTGGTGCCCTGGCTGCTGACGCTGCCGGTGCTGCTGCTGGTGCTGGCCTGGGCGGTGCGCCGCGCGCTGGCGCCGGTGCATGCGCTGGCCGACCAGCTCAAGGCCCGCGCCGCCGACGACCTGGCGCCGCTGGCCCAGCCCGAAGCGGTGCCGCTGGAGCTGGAGCCGCTGGTGGGCGCGATCAACGGCTCGTTCTCGCGCACTTCGCAGCTGCTGCTGCGTGAACGCCGCTTCGTGGCCGATGCCGCGCATGAGTTGCGCACGCCGCTGGCCACGCTGCGCGCGCAGTGGGAGGTGGTGCGCCGCTCACGCGACGATGCCGAGCGCGACCATGCGCAGCGCCGGCTCGATGCCGGCCTGGACCGCATGGACCGGCTGGTGACGCAGCTGCTGGCGCTGTCGCGGGCCGACAGCGCCGATGCCGCGCTGCTGACCACGCCCATCGACTGGCCCGAGGTGGTGGAGCGCGCGATGAATGACTGCCTGGCCCTGGCGGGGCGCCGCCAGATCGAGCTGGCCTGCGACTGGCCGACCGATGGCCGGCCGCCGCTGCCGTTGCGCGGCGACCCGCAGCTGATGACGGTGGTGGTGCGCAACCTGCTGGACAACGCGGTGCGCTATGCGCCGCCGGGCACCGCCGTGACGCTGGCCCTGCTGCCCACGCACCTGCAGCTGGACAACGCCGGCCCGCCGTTGACGGCCGATCAATTGCAGACGCTGGGCCGCCGCTTCCACCGCGCCGACGGCCAGGCGGAGACGGGCAGCGGCCTGGGCATCTCGATCGTGCAGCGCATCGCGCAGCTGCACGGCCTGGTACTGGAAGTGGGCACCGGGGAAGGCGGGCAGGGCGTGCGCATGGTGCTGCGGCCGGCGCCGGGCTGGGCGCCCGGTGCGGCGCCCGCGGCAGCGCCGGTCAGCGGGGCTTGACCTTGGCCAGCAGCTGCCGCGCTTCTTCGCGGCGGCCGCTGTCGGCGATCTGCCGGCCCGGGCGCGGCGGCGCCTGCAGCACCTTGTCCAGGTAGGGCACGGCCTTGTCGGGCTGCTGCGTTTCCACCAGGTACTCGGCGTAGAAGTAGTTGGGGTCGATGCCGTTCGGGTTCAGGGCCAGCGCCTTTTGCAGCAGCTCGGCGGCCTTGGCCTTGTCGCCGAATCCCAGCGGCCAGCCCGGCACCTTGTAGTACAGCACCCCCAGGCTGTTGTAGGCCGAGCCGTCCAGCGCATTGCCGTCGATCTGGATGGCCTTCTCATACAGCGCCTTGGCCTGCTTGGCCAGGTTCAGCGCGCCCAGGCCGCCCTTGGCGCCCGCCCAGGAGCTGACGATGATGCCCTCCCACACCAGCGGCTCGCTGGCGTTGGGATGGCTTTCGCTGAACTGGTGGGCCTTGCCGGCCAGGGCCTCGAACTGCTTTTCGCGCGCCGCGGCGGGCGACTGGTACTGGATCACCTCCCACTCGCGCTGCAGCTGCAGCAGGCCGTCGTCCAGCGGCGCGGCGCGGCTGGTCAGCGGCCAGGCGGCGGCCAGGGCGGCGCCCAGCAGCAGGCCGGCGAAGTGGCGGCGAGGCAAAGGGAAGGACAATGCTTGGTGTTGCAGGGGCATGGTCAGGCTCGCGGGGCGTGGGCAGACAGGGAAGGGGGGGCCGACAGGTGCTTGCGGTGGCTGGCGAAGGCCCCGTCCAGCAGCGTGGAAGCCAGGCCGTTCAGGCGCACGGCCACCTGTTCGGCGGTGCCGAGGAAGCGCTCGGCCGCTTCGCTGCGCAGCAGCTGCAGCAGCGCCTCGGCCACCACTTCGGGTGCATCGCTGGCGGTGTGGGTGGCCTGCGCATGGGCTTGCGCGGCGGCCGAATTGAAGCCGGTGCGCGTGCTGCGCGGGCCCAGGTACTGCACCTTCACCGGGCCGCCGGCCAGCTCGCGCCGCAGCGCCTGAGCAAAGCCGCGCAGGCCGGCCTTGCTGGCGCCGTACACGCTGTAGCCGGGCAGGCCCAGCGCGCCCAGCACCGAGCCCACGCAGATCACCTGCGCCTGCGGCTGGCTGCGCAGGCTGGCCAGCAGCGCCTGTGTCAGCACCATGGGCGCCAGCAGGTTCACCTGCAGCAACCGCTGCATCTCGGCCGGGTCGATGGACTCCAGCCGGCCGAAGGCGGGCAGGCCGGCGCCATGCACCACCACGTTGCAACCCCAGTCGATGGCGGTGCGGGCCAGGGCGGCGATGTCCTGGCTGTCGGCCATGTCGGCCGCATGCCATTGCACGCGGCCGGGGGCCTGCAGCGCCTGGCATTGCGCGGCCAGTGCGGCCTGCGAGCGGCCGGCCAGCAGCACCGCGGCGCCGCTGTGCACCAGCGCACGTGCCATCGCCTGGCCGATGCCGCCGGTGGCGCCGGTCAGCAGCACGCGGGCTTCTTCGGGCCTCATGCCGCCACCCGTTCGGTCAGCGGCATCGGCAGGCTGCGGAACACGTCGCCGTATAGCCGGAAGAACACCTGCGCCGCATGCACGATGTCGGCCTGGTCCACCGGGTCGTCGATGGCGTCCATCAACTGCTGGAAGTGGGCCACATGCTCCTGGTCCAGCGTGCCGTGCGAGCGCAGGTAGCTGAAGGCGCGGTCGGGCAGCCCGAGGTGCGTCTGGATCTGCTGCGCGGCCTGCAGCGCCAGGGCCACGCTGGTGCCTTCCAGCACATGCACCATGCCGAAGAAGCCCAGCGGGTTGCGCCGCATGATCTGGTCGTAGGCATAGGCCACCATCACTTCGGTGGCCGTGCCGGGGCGGCCATGGCGCACCGCTTCGGCATCGACGCCGCAGGCGCGCAGGTCGTCCAGGATCCACTCATCGTGGCCTTGTTCTTCTTCGATGTATTCGTCCAGCGCGCCGTCCAGCCATTCACGGCCGGCCGGGATGCGGGCGCGGAAGGCCTTCATCAGCGGCACCGTGTGGCGCACGTGGTGGTAGGCCTCGGTCAAAAAGGCCACGTAGCTGGGCAATGACACCTCACCGCGCAGCAGGCAGCCCTGGATGATGGGCGCGGTCAGCATCGCGCCGCGGGCGGCCTGGGTGTCTCGCACAAGGCGTTGGTAAAAGCTCATGGTCGGTATCCGTTTCTGGTTCAGGGCAGCACCGCCGCGCCTGCGGCCTGCAGGGCTTCGGCATGGGCCTGGTGGATGGCTGCGCGCTGCGGCCGGCCGTTGGCCGTGGCCAGGCCGCTGGCGGCATTGAAGGGGGCGGCGCCGCGCACCCAATGGGCCACGCGGGCGTAGTCGGGCAGCGTGGCATTGGCGGCGTCCACCGCCCGCTGCAGCTGGGCATCGCCGGCACCGGGCATCGGCCACAGCACCGCGCTCAGCGCCGGCTGGCCATCGCCGAACACCGTGGCGGCCAACAGCGCGGGGTCGTTCAGCAGCGCGGTCTCCACCCACTCGGGCGACACGTTGCGGCCGAAGGCGGTGATCAGCAGGTTCTTGCGCCGGCCCTGCACCTGCAGGTAGCCGTCGTCGTCCAGGCGGCCCAGGTCGCCGGTGGGCCACCAATCGGCCGCAGCCGTGGCATCGCCCAGGTAGCCCAGCATCAAGCTGCCGCCGATCTCGATCTCGCCGCTGGCCGAGATGCGCAGGCGCGCATGCGGCAGCGCGCGGCCGGCGCTGTGCGGGCGGTCGGCGCCGGGCAGGTTCAGCGTCTGCACCGAGGCACCTTCCGACAGGCCATAGCCCTCGTACGCCGGAATGCCCAGCGCACGGGCCGCGGCCAGCAGCCGCTCGCCCACCGCCGCGCCGCCCACCGCCACCATGCGCAGCGAGGTGGGGGCGCGCTGGCCGGTGTGCGCCAGGAAGGCCACCCAGGCGGTCAGCATCTGCGGCAGCAGGATCAGGCTGTGCGGCGCATGGCGCTGCACCGCCTGGTGGAACTGCGCCGGATCGAAGCCCGACGAGCCGGCCAGGCCCACCTGCTGCAGCGGCAGCACGCGGCATTCGGCGCCCGCGGCCAGGGGCGCCAGCAGGCCGGCGATGTTTTCCAGCAGCACCGCCAGCGGCAGCGCACACAGGTGGCGTTCGATGTTCAGCGGGGCCAGGGCCTGCACCAGGCCTTGCACCACCGCATCGATGCCGACGCCGCCCAGGCACACGCCCTTGGGCGTGCCGGTGGAACCCGAGGTGAAGGTGATCTTGGTGGTGCCTGCCGGCATCGCCACCGGCGCCAGGCCGGTGCGCACCAGGCTCAAGGGCTGGCCGGCCACGATGCAGGGCTGCTGCGGCGCGCCGTTGAAGCGCGCGGCCGCGGCCTGCGGCGGCATCAGCAGCGCATCCACGCCGGCGGCTTGCAAGGCATGGCCCACCTGCGCGGGCGTGAAGAAGAGCGGCAGCGGGATGTGCACCACACCGGCCTGGGCCGCGGCCAGGTCGGCCACCGCCCAGGCAGGGCCGTTGTCCATCAAGGTGGCCAGCACGCGCACCGGGGCCGTCTGCAGCTGGTGGGCCAGGGCCTGCACTTCGGTGTCCAGCGCCTCGCGGGTCCAGGCCTGGCGGTCGTCGCTCAGTGCGATCATGCCTGCACCCCGGTGGCGGCCGAATAGCGCGTGATGTGCCGCATGGCCCGCGGCAGGTGGCCGGCCAGCACCACCGGGGCATGGTCGTAGTAGCTGCCCCAGTCGGCGGCCGCATCGCCCAGCACGGTGGGGTCGGCCGCGCTCAGCGTCAGCGGCGCGATGCCGATGCGCACGAACAGCTGCCGCAGCTCGGCGGTGAGCGTGCTCACCACCCATTCGCCGCCACGGGCCAGCAGGTGGTCGGCCAGCATCAGCACCAGCCGGCGGCCATCGCCGGCGCGGCCGGCGGCCAGGTGGCCCACTTCCACGATGTGCTGGCGCTGCGGCAGCCCGGCATGGTGGGGTGCCAGCAGCTGCTCGGCGGCCGCAGGCAGGTAGCGTTCCAGGAACAGCGGGCCGGTGTGGCCGAAGCGATAGCCGGCCGCGGCGGTCAGGCGGTCGCCTTCCCACAGCCCCACCAGCATGGGCGCGAAGTGGTGCACCAGGGCGCCATAGCGTTGGTGGTAGACGGCCTGGATGAAGGCCTCGACCTGCGGGCGGCGGGGGTCGGCTGCGTCATGCACATGCAGCGTGGTGCTGGCCTGCGGCACAGGCCGGGGTTCCGTCAGGGGCGTGATGCTCGCCGTCGTCAATGCCATCTCCTGCACCCACGACAAGGTGGGGCTGCGGGCATCGTGCGGTGGCGCGATGAAGGCAAGCTGAAGCGCATCCGGCGGGGCGGCCCGCCGTGATTTGCTGCACGCCGGCCTGCTTCAGCCGGCGTTCATGTTGGGTGCGCAGCATCCGCCCCGTTCAACCCTTTGACCCTCCATCGAAGCAGCTTGCGATGACGCCACTCAGCCCCTCCCTCGACGTCCCCCTGCGCCACGCCGCAGCCGCTCTCGGCACCTGGCTGCTGGCCATCGCCGCCGCGGCGCTGGTGCTGTCGGCCGACTGGATGCTTTACACGGCCTTGGAGAACAGCTTGCACCTGTGCTTTCCGCAGTAGAGCGCTTCGGCGGCCGGCGGCAGGCGCATGCCCGCTTCACGCATCGACGCGCACGATCAGCTTGCCGCGCGCATGACCGGTGGCTTGGCGTTCCAGCGCGGCACGTGTGTCGTCGAACCTGAAGAGGCTGTCGGTGACGACCTGCAGCCGACCGGCCTCGAACAGGTGAAACGCCGCAGGCAGATAGCGGGCGGCATCGGCAAAAACACGAAGCTGCCTGCGTGACCCTCAGGAGCCTGGATGCCGAAGTCCACCGTGGTCGCGATGCGCCCACCGGCGCCCAGCACGGCCCATGACTGCGCCAGCGTGTCACCACCGAGGGTGTCGATCACCAGGTCGATGCCGCGCAGCTGGAAGACGTCCTGCGTGCGGTAGTCGATCACGTCGTCTGCGCCCAGGCTGCGCACCAGC
>CAKZXL010000527.1 GCA_937883885.1 uncultured Aquincola sp.
CAGCCTCAGCTTCACGCGTGACCTGCGGCGCTACGCCGACCAGCAGGCGCGTGGCGTGTGGGACCGCCACCCGGTGCGGCCGGTATCGCAATGCCGCGTCGGCCTGCTGGGCCTGGGCGCGGTGGGCCAGGCCATCGCGCGCGCCTTCGCACCGCTGGCCTACCCGGTGGCCGGCTGGTCGCGCCGCCCGCGCGAGCTGCCCGGTGTGCAGACCTTTGCCGGCGATGCGCAACTGCCCGCGCTGCTGGCGCAGACCGACATCCTGGTGTGCGCCCTGCCGCTGACCGCCGACACCCGCGGCCTGCTCAACCGTGAGCGCCTGTCGCAGCTGCCGCGTGGCGCCATCGTGGTGAACGTGGGCCGTGGCGAGCAGGTGGTGGAGCCCGACCTGAAGGCGCTGCTGGACGAAGGCCACTTGGCCGGCGCGGTGATGGACGTGTTCGACCGCGAGCCGCCGCGCCCCGACGACTGGACCTGGCAGCATCCGCAGGTGCTGGCCACGCCGCACATCGCGGCGCAGGCTTCGTTCACCACCGTGGCCGCGCAATGCGTGGACACGCTGCGCCGCCTGCGCCACGGGCAGCCGCCGCAATGGCGGGTGGACCGCAGCGCCGGCTACTGAGCAGAGAAGGACTTGCCCATGACCCCCGCCCTCGACGTCGACTTCGGCGTCATCACCGACCAGATCCGCGCCCATGCGCAGGCCGCGCCCGAACGCCGCGCGCTGGTGGACCCGCAGCGCACGCTGAGCTATGGCGAGCTGGATGCGCTGATGGACCGCGTGGCCGCCAGCCTGCAGCGCGACGGCCTGCAGCCGGGCGATGCCATCGGCATCTGCGCGGCTTCGTCGGCCACCTACGCCGCGGTGTTCCTCGGCGCACTGCGCGCCGGCGTGGTGGTGGCCCCGCTGGCCCCGGGTGTGCTGCCGGCGGCCTTTGCCAACATGTTGCGCGACGCGGGAGCGCGGCTGCTGTTCGTCGATGGCAGCGTGGCCGGTACCACGGGGCCTGCAGCCGAAGGCAGCGCGCCGCGCATCGCGCTTGATGGCTCAGATTGCGGCCGGCCGTTGGAAGCTTGGCTGGCCCCCGAAGGGGCGAAGCCGCAGCCGGTGGCGCCGCAGCCGGGCTGGCCCTTCAACATCATCTATTCGTCGGGCACCACGGGTGAGCCCAAGGGCATCGTGCAAGGCCATGGCATGCGCTGGTCGCATGTGCGGCGCGGCATGCACTACGGGTATGGGCCGCAGGCGGTGTCGCTGCTGTCTACGCCGCTGTACTCCAACACCACGCTGGTGGTGTTCTTCCCGTCGCTGGCGGCGGGTGGCACCGTGCTGCTGATGCCCAAGTTCGACGCCGCCGGCTACCTGAAGCTGGCAGAGGCCGAACGCATGACGCACACGATGCTGGTGCCGGTGCAGTACCAGCGGCTGATGGCGCGGCCCGACTTCGACGCGCACGACCTCTCGGCCACGAAGGTGAAGTTCAGCACCAGCGCGCCCTTCCATGCGGCGCTGAAGGCCGATGTGCTCCAGCGCTGGCCGGGCGGCCTGGTGGAGTTCTACGGCATGACCGAAGGCGGCGGCACCTGCATCCTGGAAGCGCATGCCTTCCCCGACAAGCTGCACACCGTGGGCCGGCCCTCCGAAGGCCACGACATCCGCGTGATCGACGAGCAGGGACGCACGCTGACGGTGGGCGAAGCCGGCGAGGTGGTGGGCCATTCACCCGGCATGATGACCGGCTACCACAACCGCCCCGAGCAGACGCGCGCGGTGGAATGGTTCGACGAGACCGGCAAGCGCTTCATCCGCACCGGCGACGTGGGCCGCTTTGACGCCGAGGGCTTTCTGACGCTGGTGGACCGCAAGAAGGACATGATCATCAGCGGCGGCTTCAACCTCTACCCCAGCGACCTGGAAGCAGTGCTGCGCGAGCACCCGGCGGTGGCCGAAGCTTCGGTGATCGGCGTGCCTTCCGAGCAATGGGGCGAAACGCCGGTGGCCTACGTGGTGCTGACCGCCGGCCAGGCGGTGACGGCCGATGAGTTGCGTGCGTGGACCAACGAACGCCTGGGCAAGACGCAGCGGCTGGCCGATCTGCGCCTGGTGGCGGAGCTGCCGCGCAGCGCCATCGGCAAAGTTCTGAAGCGCGAGCTGAGAGACCTGTACACGGCGGGGCGCTAAGCCACCGGCACCAGCAAGCCCTGGAACAGCGGCCGGGCGTACAGCTCGGCCACGCTGTCCACCCGCGCGTCGGGCACCCAGCGGTGCAGCTCGGCCGCGGCGTTGATGCCGCCCACCAGCACCTGCGCGGCCATCTGCGTGTCCAGCGGCCGCACCGAGCCATCGACCACGCCCTGCACCAGCAGGCCCGCCATGCGTTGCGTCAGGCGGTGCAGCGTGGTGCGCACGGTGTCGCGGTGGGCCTGGTCGGGCAGCGCGCTGGTGGCCGAAGCCCGCAACAACGGCCCCTGCGCCGACAGCTGGAAGCGCACCAGCGCCCGCCCCGCGGCGGCGGCCCGCGCACCGCCATCGCCTTCGGCCTGCGCGGCCAGCCGCAAGGCCTGGCGCAGCACCGAGAAGCTGCGCTCGAAGCACTCGGTGATCAGGTCTTCCTTGTTGTCGTGGTGGTGATAGAACGAGCCCTTGGTGACATTGAGCCGGGCCGAGATCTTGTCGACCGAC
>CAKZXL010000528.1 GCA_937883885.1 uncultured Aquincola sp.
CAACCTTCACGCACTCGGCCGCGGGCTCTGCCTCGGCGAGGGTGTGGAGGCGCTGAACCCGTCAGCCGCGCTGCGCCGCCCGGGTGGCGACAGGCGCCAGCGCAGCGATATCTGCCGCCAATGCGCCGCTGCCGAACGACGGCAGGCGGCCGAAAGGGTGTGTCGCAGGCGGTTTGATGAACGTCGGATCAGACTGGGTGCGGACCCTTGCAAGGCCGGCACCGAGCGACGGCTTTCGACCCATAGCGGTCCATCGTCAAATCAATGAGTGACGGTCAACCGGCGGGTCGTCGCGTGGGTTGGGCCGGCCCTCACACCGGCAGCTTGCTTACCGACTTCACTTCGCGCAATGACAGGCTGGACTGGATCGTCGCGACACCCGGCTGCTTGCGCAGAACGTCTTCGACGAAGCGTCCATAGCTCTCGAGATCGGTGGCTACGACGGTCAAGGCGAAGTCTGCTTCGCCAGTCACTTTGTGGCAGCTGAGCACCTCGGGCAGCTTGCGTACGAGTTCCTCGAACCTGTCAGGGGCCTTGCCGGCATGGTCGCCGAAGCGGACTTGCGCAAAGGCCAGCACGCCGAATCCGAGCTTGCGTCGATCCAACTGCGCCTGGTAGCCAAGGATGAAGCCCAGCTCTTCCAGACGCTTTCGGCGCCGCCAGCACGGCGTCACCGTCATCGACAGGCATTCGCCGAGGGCCGCGTTCGAGAGCGTCGCGTCGTCCTGAAGGAGCGACAGCAACTTTCGGTCTAGGCGGTCCAGCTCGTGGGATAGGACGTCTTTGCTCATGGTTGTAGTTTTGAAGAAGAGTTGTTCGCTAATAGGGGGGTTTGCTCGCAAGATAGCAAAGTATTTTCTTCCCCACCAGGGCAAGATCTCCTCATCACGACTGCATCTATTCGAGGAACCATGCTCACGGTCTTCAGCGCAAAGCACCGCCTCCACCACGGCGTCGAGTTGAAGGACGGCGCAGTGAAGCCGTCGTTCGAGCAGCCAAGTCGCGCGGACACCGTGCTTGCGCGTGTGCGGGCTGCCGGCCTCGGCGAGATCAAGCCCGAGGCGGCGCACGACCGTGCCTGCTACGTCGCGGCGCACAGCGAGCGCTATGTCGCCTTCCTCGAGTCCGCGTGGTCCGACTGGTCGGCCACTGGCCGTACGCACGATGCGCTGCCCCTGGTGTGGCCGGTGCGGGGCATGCCCGGTGGGCCGGAGCCGCGCCACATCGACGGGCGGCTGGGTTTCTACGCCATGGACGCCGGCGCACCGATCGGTGCCGGCACCTGGGAGGCCGTGCGCGCGAGCGCCGACGTGGCCCTCACGGCGGTCGACGCCGTGCTTGAGGGTGCGCAGGCGGCGTTCGCGCTGTGCCGACCGCCCGGCCACCATGCCGGAAGAGAAGTCGCGGGCGGCTACTGCTACCTCAACAACGCGGCCATCGCCGCGCAACGGGGCCGCGATCAAGGAGCGCGCCGCGTCGCGATCCTGGATGTCGACTTCCACCACGGCAACGGCACGCAGGACATCTTCTACGACCGCGCCGACGTCTTCTTCGCGTCGCTACATGGCGACCCGCGCGACTCCTACCCCTTCTTCTCCGGCCATGCCGACGAGACAGGCTCGGGTGCGGGTGAAGGCTTCAACGCCAACTATCCGCTGCCCTGGGGCACCGACTGGGCGCGCTACTGCGACGCGCTGGACACCGCGCTGCAGCGCGTCTCGGGCCATCGCCCCGACCTGCTGGTCGTCTCGCTGGGCGTGGACACCTTCAAGGACGACCCGATCAGCCACTTCGGCTTGGCCAGCGAGGACTTTCTGCGGCTGGGAGAGCGTATCGCCGGAGTCCGAGTGCCGACGCTGTTCGTGATGGAAGGCGGCTACATGGTCGACGAGATCGGCCTGAATGCCGTCAACACCCTGCTCGGTTTCGAAGGCGCCCGCCGATAGCAACAGACCCCAAAAGGAGAACACCATGACCCGATTCATCGACGTCCCCACCATGTCGCGCCTCGTGCAGGAGGTGGGCCTGCTGCCCTTGATCGGTCGCCTGGCCGACGAGATCCGCAACGACTTCGTGCGCTGGCATGACTTCGA
This sequence comes from uncultured Aquincola sp., assembly GCA_937883885.1. The sequence goes on from CAKZXL010000528.1 coordinate 2,094, forward strand.
CAAGTCGGCCCGCGTGGCCAGCCACTCCGACATCGGCGTGATCGAGCTGATGCCGGTGTCCGACAGCGACCGTTACTCGTTCAAGTACGTCAACGGCCACCCGAGCAACACCACGCGCGGCCTGTACACGGTGATGGCGTTCGGCGTGCTCGCCGAGGTGGACACCGGTTTCCCGGTGCTTCTGTCGGAGCTGACCGTGGCTACCGCACTGCGGACCTGCGCGACGTCGCTGATGGCGGCGCGCGTGCTGGCACGGTCCGGTTCGCGGCGCATGGCGCTGATCGGCAACGGAGCGCAGAGCGAGTTCCAGGCGATGGCCTTCCATGGCCATCTCGGCATCGACCAGCTGGTGGTCTACGACATCGATCCGCGTGCCACCGACAAGCTGGTGGCCAATCTCTCGGCCTTCCCATCCTTGCAGGTGATCCGTGCCACATCAACTGCGGAGGCCGTGCGCGGAGCCGACATCGTGACGACGGTGACCGCTGACAAGACCTGTGCGACGATCCTGACGCCGGAGATGATCGAGCCGGGCATGCACATCAACGCCGTCGGCGGCGACTGCCCCGGCAAGACGGAACTGCATGCCGACGTGCTGCGCGCCGCGCGCGTCTTCGTGGAGTTCGAGCCGCAGACCCGCATCGAGGGCGACATCCAGCAACTTCCGCATGACTTCCCGGTCGTCGACCTGTGGCGCGTGCTGGCCGGCCAGGAAATCGGGCGCCAGTCGCCGCAGCAGGTGACCGTCTTCGATTCGGTCGGCTTCGCGCTGGAAGACTACTCGACCTTGCGTGTCGTTCAAGACGAGGCCACCCGCCGCAACCTCGGTACCGATGTGCAGCTCGTGCCATGGGCCGACGACCCGAAAGATCTGTTTCGGTACACGAAGTCCGGGCACGTGCACAGGACGCTGAAGCGTGCGGCGTGACTCTCAAGGTAAGGGTTACAGAGTCGCAGTCCCGCGCGAAATCGAGCAGTTCACCAGAACGTCAGTGCCGAATGGCCGCAATCTGCGTGACTGCTCCACCGACTGCTCATGGCCGACAGCAGCCGCCCCGGCTGGAAGCTTGACCGCCCGCTCCCGCTGCAGCACCGCCCCTCGGCGCCTGCGACCTCTGCCGGCAGAAGGCGGCGCGCGACGGCGCTACCTGCACCACAAAAATGGCCCCCGCCTGTGCAAGCCATGCACTGGACCTGGGCTGTGCACAATCGCCCCCGCATGCGCCACCTACCGCTTTCTCGCGCCCTGAGCGTCCTG
>CAKZXL010000529.1 GCA_937883885.1 uncultured Aquincola sp.
AACTTGGGCACGTTGAACCACAGCGGCTTGACCACCTCGGCCTCGCTCTCGGGCGCGCCCAGGCTGATGCTGGCCAGGTCGATCGCCAGCGCGATGCGGGCGGCATCGGGCTTCTTGGGGTCAAAGGCCACTTGCGCGTCGAACTTGCGGAACTTGCCATCCACCGGCACGCCCATCTGGCGGCTGGTGAAGCTGATGTCGCTTTGCGCCGGCACCAGTTTGGCGGCGGCCTGGGCGAACACGGGGCCGGTGGCGGCCAGCGCCAGCGCGGCAGCGGCCAGCGTGCGGCGCGAGATCAAGGAGAAGCGGTTCGAGTTCATGGGTCGGGCTTTCAGGCGCGGCCGGGCACCATGCGGTGCAGCAGGCCATCGCGGTCGATGAAATGGTGTTTGAGGGCGGCGGCCACGTGCAGCACCACCAGCACGGCCAGCGAATAGGCCAGCCAGCCGTGCCAGGGCTTGATGGCGGCGGCCAGGGCCTTGTCCACCGGCACGAAGTCGGGCAGCGGCACCAGGCCGAACACCACGATGGGGAAGCCGGCCGCAGAGCTGTAAGCCCAGCCCACCAGCGGCACCGCGAAGAACAGCAGGTACAGCAGGTGGTGCGTGGCGTGGGCGGCGGTGCGCTGCACCGGCGTCATCGGCACGTCAGCCGGCGGGCGGTGGAACAGGCGCCACAGCAGCCGCAGCGCCGACAGCGCCAGGATCACGCTGCCCGCCCACTTGTGCCAGTTGTAGAGCTTGAGCCGCTGCGGCGAAAACGGCATGTCGGCCATCTGCCAGCCGACCAGGAAGGTGCCGACGATGAGCACGGCCAGCAGCCAGTGCAGCACGATGGCGGTCAGGGTGTAACGGTGGGAGGGGTGGGCAGGCGTCGGCATGGGGCAGGAGTGTGCCCAGCGGACATTGGCCGCCGGTTCAGCACGCTTCACGCCCGGCTTCAGATACTTTGAATGGCGCCAGGTTCCATGAACAGCGCCGCGGTGGCCGCCTGCAGGGCGCCGATCTCGTCGGCCGGCAGCAGGCGGTGGCGCAGGGCGAAGTCCAGCGTCACCAGGGCTGCGTCCACCGTCATCTCGCCCGCCTGCGCCAGTGCCAGCGCCTCAGCCACCGGCAGGCATTGGAAACTGGCCACCTCGCCGTCCTGGTTGGCGGGGGTGACGCCCGGCGGCAGCGGCAGATCGAAGGCGTACAGGCGCTCCAGCTGCAGGCCTTCGGGCAGTTCGCGGCGCAGCTGGATCACACGCACCGGCCGCGCCGTGTGCAGCTGCGGCTGGGCCAGCCCGGCCTCTTCCCAGCCCTCACGTACAAGCGTTTCGAATGGCGTCTGCCCCAGCGGCACGCCGCCGCCGATCAGGTTGTCCAGCAATCCGGGGTCGGTGGCCTTGGTGGCCGAGCGGCGGCCCAGCCACAGGTGGGTGGGCCGCCCGCTGGCATCGGACAGGTAGCCATTGGCATGGGCGCCAAAGGTCAGCGTGCCCCAGAACCGGGCCGCCGCGCGCTCGATGTCGGCCAGCGGCACGGCGCCGGTGTAGGCCTGCAGCGGCAACACCGGATAGCGCTCGTCACGCCAGCCGGGGATGGCGCCTTCGGCCCGCAGCCGCAGGTTCAGCGGCTCGAACCAGGCGGTTGCGGCTGCGGCGTCGGCCAGCGGCGGGGCCAGCAGGGCTTCGGGTGTGCATTGAAGCTCGGGGGCCAGCGCCTGCAACAGCGGCAGGCGCCGCTCGTCCACGCTGCCGACCAGGTGGCCGCGCAGGCGCAGCGGGCGTCGGGGGTGGCGGCACTGCCGGGCCTGGGCGATACACGGCCAGCGCGCGGCGGGGTCGGACAACGGGGCTTCGGCAAACGTCACCCGCCCATCGTAGGCGGCGGCTGCTGCAGCGGGTGAAGCCGGCCACTCACGACTTCGGGATGGCGTCTGACAGCCGCCGACGCCAGGCGCCGACTGCGCGGGCCGGCGGCGATTTTTACAGTTCATCCAACGATCCCCGCACCACCTGCCGCACGGAGCCCACCATGCATCGCCGCCACCGCCGCCCCAGCCACCGCCCCGCCCACCTGCAACCCAGCCACAAGGCCCGCGGGCTGGGTTTGTCCGCCGCCACCTTCGTGGCCGGCATCGCCGCCGCGGTGGTGATGATCGGCGCCAACGCCGACGAGCCCGACATGGCGCCCGGCCAGGGCATCGGCACCGCGCACGTGGCGCTGTCCATCGGCCGCTGAGCCTTCCAACCCAGTGGCGCGCCGGGGTACCGGCGAAACGCCATGCGGGTAAACGCTGAGGCGGGCGACAATCGGCGCATGCCCTCCTGCAGTACACCGGGCCGCCCGTGAGCGCGGTCCAGCGGCCCCTCCAGGCCATCCTCTTCGTCGTCTTCGCCGTCGCCTGCTTTGCGGTGCTGGACACCGGCACCAAGACGCTCAGCGCGCTCGTCCCGGCCGTGATGGCCGTGTGGTTCCGCTACCTCTTCCAGGCGCTGGTCACCGCGCTGGCCATGCTGCCGCGCAAGGGCCTGAAGCTGCTGCACACCCGCCGGCCGGGGCTGCAGTTCGCACGCGGGGCGCTGCTCACCGCTTCCAGCGTGTTCTCGTACTTCAGCCTGATGCACATGCCGATCGGCGAATTCACCGCCATCGTCATGCTCACGCCGCTGATCATCACGCTGATGGCCGCCACCTCGCTGGGTGAGCGCATCTCGCCGCTGCGCTGGGTGTGCGTGGCGGGCGGCTTCGTCGGCGCCATCACCGTGATCCGCCCGGGCAGCGACGTGTTCAGCCTGGCCAGCCTGATGCCGCTGGGCCTGGTGGCCACCAACGCCGCCTACCAGGTGCTGACCAGCCGCCTGGCCCGCACCGAAGACGCGGCCACGATGCACTTCTACACCGGCTGCGTGGGCGCCGCGCTGCTGTCGGTGCTGCTGCCCTTCGTGTGGACCGCGCTGCCGCCCATGGCCTGGGTGATGCTGGTGGGCATCGGCATCTGCAGCACGCTGGGCCACTACCTGCTGATCCTGGCCTACGGCAAGGCGCCGGTGGCGGTGCTCACGCCCTACCTGTACCTGCAGATCGTGTTCGCCACGCTGGCCGGCTGGGCCGTGTTCGCGCACATGCCCGACGGCTGGGCGATCACCGGCATCCTGACCATCGGGGTGTGCGGCGCTTTGGGCACCTGGCTGACGGCGCGGGATCAGGCGCGGGTGGCGCAGGCGCGGGCCCTGGCCTGACCCCGCGGCGGGGTCTCGCGCTCAATCCAGCGTCATCAAGCTCGCATTGCCGCCTGCCGCGGCGGTGTTGATGGAGACGCTGCGCTCCAGCATCAGCGGCTCCAGGCTGAAGACGCCTTGCTGAAGCCGGCCCGGCGCGGCCACCTGCAAGCCGACGATGGGGCCCTGGCGCTCGGCCAGCAGGCGGCTGGCGTGGCGGGCTTCGTCGGGCTGGCCGTGCAGCAGCACGGCGTCGAAGGCGGCATCGGCCAGCGCCTGGCTGGCGTCGCCCGGCAGCAGGCGCACGCGGGTACGCAGCTCGGCCGGCAGCGCCGGGTGCAGGCCGCGAGCCGCAGGGCTGTCGGGCCACAGCGCGCTGGAGCCAGCGGCCAGCACATGGGTCAGCTGGCACAGCAGTTCGTCGCGGTCGTCGGCCATCGACAGGCACAGCACCGCCGCGCGCGGCAGCAGGCGGTAGACGTTGCGCTCCCCGGTCGGGCCGGGCAGCAGTTGCTGCAGGCCGGCGGGCGATGACGCGGCCAGCGCGCTGCACAGCGTGGCCAGCCAAGGCGCACCGGGCTGGCTGGCGGCCAGGGCCTGCAACGGGGCCTGCACGGCGCGGGCGGGGCTTTGCAGCAGGGTCGGCACGCTGGTGGGCAAGGCCGGGCTCGGCGCCGCGGCGGTCGGAGCCGAGATGGGCGCCGCGGCATTGCTGGGCGCCGCAGACGCCGCAGCGACAGCTCCCTCGCCCGCCTCGTCCACGGTCACCAGCCGCCGCAGGTACAGCGGCCCGCCGGCCTTGGGGCCGGTGCCCGACAGGCCCTCGCCCCCGAAGGGCTGCACGCCCACCACGGCGCCCACGATGTTGCGGTTGACGTACTGGTTGCCCGCATGCACCCGCTCGGTCACCAGCGCGATGGTTTCGTCGATGCGGGTGTGCAGCCCCAGCGTCAGGCCGTAGCCGGTGGCGTTGATCTGCTCGATCAGCGCCGGCAGCTCGTCGCGCCGGTAGCGCAGCACGTGCAGCACCGGGCCGAAGACCTCGCGCTGCAGCTCGGCCAGCGACGGGATCTCGATGACGGCTGGCGGCACGAAGCTGCCGTGCGCCAGCACCGCGGCATTGCCGCCCAGCCGCTGCACCGCATGGCCGCGCTGGCGCAGCGTGGCGATGTGCGCTTCGATGCCGGCGCGCGCTTCTTCGTCGATCACCGGACCGATGTCGGTGCTCAGCTCGTCGGGCGACCCCAGCCGCAGCGCACGCAGCGCGCCGTGCAGCATCTGCAGCACGTGGTCGGCCACGTCCTGCTGCAGGCACAGCACGCGCAGGGCGGAGCAGCGCTGGCCGGCGCTGTCGAAGGCCGAGCTGAGCACGTCGGCGACCACCTGTTCGGCCAGCGCGGACGAGTCGACGATCATCGCGTTCTGGCCGCCGGTCTCGGCGATCAGCAGCGGCGGGCGGCCCTGTGCATCCAGCCGGCCGGCCAGGCTGCGCTGCAGCAGCCGCGCCACCTCGGTGGAGCCGGTGAACATCACGCCGCGCACCCGTTCGTCGGCC
>CAKZXL010000530.1 GCA_937883885.1 uncultured Aquincola sp.
CATCGGCATCTGGATGGGCGGCCAGTCCTTCATCAACATGGGCGTGAACCTGGGCCTGCTGCCCACCAAGGGCCTGACGCTGCCGCTGATGAGCTATGGCGGCTCGGCCATCGTGATGAACCTGGTGGCGCTGGCCATCGTGCTGCGCACCGACATGGAAAACCGTGCGTTGATGCGGGGAGGCCGGCCGTGAGCGCCGTGACACTTGCATGAGCCATTTGGTCATCATGGCCGCCGGCACCGGCGGCCACATCATCCCCGGCATCGCGGTCGCACGCGAGATGCAGGCCCGCGGCTGGACCGTGAGCTGGATGGGCACGCCCGCCGGCATGGAAAACACGCTGGTGCCCGCCGCCGGCATCAGCATCGACCGCCTGGGCTTTGCCGGCCTGCGCGGCAAGGGCGTGGTGCATGCGGTCAAGGGTGTCTTCAAGCTCATCGGCTCTTTCGCTGAGAGCTTGAGCATTCTTCGCCGCCGCAGCGCCGATGCGGTGCTGGGCATGGGCGGCTATGTGTGCTTCCCGGGCGGCCTGGTGGCCGGCCTGCTGCGCAAGCCGCTGGTGCTGGTCAATGCCGATGCGGCGCTGCTGCTGTCCAACAAGGGCCTGCTGCCTTTCGCCGACCGCGTGGCCTTCGGCTTCGACGGCGCCGATGCGGCCCGTACCCGGCGCTCGGTGGTCACCGGCAACCCGGTGCGCGCCGAGATCGAAGCGCTGCCGGTGCCCGCGCAGCGCTTTGCCGGCCGCAGCGGCCCGCTGCGTGTGCTGGTGCTGGGCGGCAGCCTGGGCGCCCGCGTGCTCAACCAGACGCTGCCCGCGGCGCTGGCGCTGATCGAAGCCGACCAGCGCCCGGTGGTCATCCACCAGACCGGCGCCGCGCATGTGGAAGCGGTGCGTGCGGCTTATGCCGAAGCGCGGGTGCAGGCCGAGGTGCTGCCCTTCATCGAGGACATGTCGCGCCGCCTGGCCGACTGCGATCTGGTGGTGTGCCGCGCCGGCGCGGTGACGGTGAGCGAGCTGTGCGCCGCCGGCGTGCCCAGCGTGCTGGTGCCGCTGATCGTCAGCACCACTTCGCACCAGCGCGACAACGCGATGTTCATGGCCCAGCACGGCGCCGCGGTGCACCTGCCGCAGGCCGAGCTGTCACCCCAGAAATTGGCCGAACTGTTCCAGGCCACCGACCGCACGGCCTTGCTGGCCATGGCAGAAAAAGCCCACACCCTGGCGCGCCCGCGGGCCGCCGCGCGTGTGGCAGATGAGATTGAAAGGCTGATCAAGCCATGAAACACGCGGTCAAGCACATTCACTTCGTAGGCATCGGTGGGTCCGGCATGAGCGGCATCGCCGAGGTGCTGCACAACCTGGGCTACACCGTCTCCGGCTCCGACCAGAACGACAGCGCCGTGGTGCGCCGGCTGGCGGCGCTCGGCATCCGCGTGGCCGTGGGCCACGACGCGGCCAACATCGCCGGCGCCGAAGCCGTGGTCATCAGCACCGCGGTGCAGGGCAGCAACCCCGAGGTCATCGCCGCCCGCACCCACCGCGTGCCGGTGGTGCCGCGCGCGGTGATGCTGGCCGAGCTGATGCGCCTGCGCAAAGGCATCGCCATCGCCGGCACCCACGGCAAGACCACCACCACCTCGCTGGTCACCAGCGTGCTGGCCGAAGCGGGCATCGACCCCACCTTCGTGATCGGCGGCCGCCTCAACAGCGCGGGCGCCAACTCGCGACTAGGCTCGGGCGAGTACATCGTGGTGGAGGCTGACGAATCGGACGCCTCCTTCCTCAACCTGTCGCCCATCCTGTCGGTCATCACCAACATCGATGCCGACCACATGGACACCTACGGCCACGACTTCGCCAAGCTGAAGACGGCCTTCGTGGACTTCCTGCACCGCATGCCCTTCTACGGCGCGGCCATCGTCTGCGCCGACGACCCGGGCGTGCGCTCGGTCATCCCGATGGTCTCGCGCCCGGTGGTCACCTACGGCTTCCAGGAAGACGTGCAGATCCGCGCGGTGAACGTGCAGGCGCTGCCCGGCGGGCAGATGCGCTTTACCGCGCAGCGCCGCAACGGCGTGCGCATGCCCGACCTGGACATCACCCTCAACCTGCCCGGCGAGCACAACGTGCGCAATGCGCTGGCCGCGGTGGCCGTGGCCACCGAGCTGGAGTTGCCCGACGAGCCCATCGTGCGCGCACTGGCGGCCTTCGGCGGCGTGGGCCGGCGCTTCCAGCGCTATGGCGAGCTGCCGGCGGCCGAAGGCGGCGAGTTCACGCTGATCGACGACTACGGCCACCATCCGGTGGAGATGGCCGCGGTGGTGGCGGCCGCGCGTGGCGCCTTCCCGGGCCGCCGGCTGGTGCTGGCCTTCCAGCCGCACCGCTACACCCGCACCCGCGACTGCTTCGAGGACTTCGTCAAGGTGCTGGGCACCGCCGATGCGGTGCTGCTGACCGAGGTGTATGCGGCCGGTGAAGCGCCCATCGTGGCCGCCGACGGCCGGGCGCTGGCGCGCGCGCTGCGCGTGGCCGGTCAGGTCGACCCGGTGTTCGTGGACGACATCCAAGAATTGCCCGCCACCATCGCCAAGCAGGCGCGTGGCGGCGACGTGGTGATTGCCATGGGCGCCGGCAGCATCGGCGCGGTGCCGGCCAAGGTGGTCGACCTGCTGGGGGTGCCGGCATGAGCGACGCGATGAAGATCGACGCCAAGGCCCTGGGCAAGACCGCGGTGCTGATGGGCGGCAGCTCGGCCGAGCGCGAGGTGTCGCTGATGTCGGGCACCGGCGTGTTGAATGC
>CAKZXL010000531.1 GCA_937883885.1 uncultured Aquincola sp.
CAGGCCGGCAGTGCCTCGGCCCTGATGGGCACGCTGCAGTTCACGCTGGCCAGCGCGGCCGGCGCCGCCGTCGGCCTGCTGAACGACGGCAGCGCCCTGCCCATGGGCCTGGCGATGGCCCTGGCCGGTGTGCTGGCGCTGCTGTGCTACCGCACCTTGACCGGGCGCCCCTGAAGTCAAGCTGTAGCCAGCTGACCTTCCAGGCCCGCCTGCGGCAGGCCGCAGAAGGCGAAGTCCAGCTCAGGCACGCGGCCGCTGACGATGTCGGCGATGGCACGGCCGGAGCCGCACGAATGCGTCCAGCCCAGCGTGCCGTGGCCGGTGTTCAGGAACAGGTTGCCGATCTTCGAGCGGCCAATGTAGGGCACGTTGGACGGCGTGGCCGGCCGAAGCCCGGTCCAGTAGCGCGCGCCCTGGCCGTCGGTCATCTGCGGGAACAGCTCGCGCGTGCGGCGCACGATGGCTTCGCAGCGCACCAGGTTGAGCGCGGTGTCGTAGCCGTTCAGCTCGGCCGTGCCGGCGATGCGCAGCCGGTCGCCCAGGCGCGAGAACACCAGCTTGTACTCGTCGTCGGTCAAGGACACGTTGTACGAGTGGGCGCGGTCGATCACCGGCAGCGTGACCGAGTAACCCTTGGCCGGGTAGATGCGCAGCGTGATGCCCAGCTGCCGCGCGAAGGCCGCGCTGTACGAGCCCATGCACAGCACGAAGGCGTCGGCCGCTTCGCGCCGCACCACGCCGTCGGCATCGGCCACCTGCACAGCCTGCAGGCGGTCGCCATCACGCTCCAGGCCCACGATGCGGGTGTTGTTGAGGAAGCGCACACCGGCGGCTTGCGCATGCCGCGCCAGGCCCTGGGTGAAGGCATGGGCATCGCCCGATTCGTCGCTGGGCGTCATGCTGCCGCCGACGATGCGGTCGCGGCACTGGGCCAGCGCCGGCTCGATCTGCACGCATTCATCGGCCGTCTTCATGTCCAGCTCGCAGCCATGCTCGCGCATCACGCGGGCCGGCTCCTGCGCGGCGTCGAACTCCTGCTGGCTGGTGTAGAAGTGCAGGATGCCCTTGGTGAGGTGGTCGTAGGGCAGGTTCAGCTGGCTGCGCAGCTGCTGCAGCGTGCTGCGGCTGTACAGGCCCAGGTTGACGATCTGGCGGATGTTGTGGCGGGTGCGGGCCGGCGTGCATTCGCGCAGGAACTGCAGGCCCCACAGCCATTGCTGCGCATCGGGCCGCAGGCGGAACAGCAGCGGCGCGTCTTCGCGCGCCAGCCACTTGAGCACCTTCATCGGCGCGCCGGGGTTGGCCCAGGGCTCGGCATGCGAAACGGAGATCTGCCCGCCGTTGGCGAAGCTGGTTTCCAGGCCGGCGCCCGGCTGGCGGTCGATCAGAGTGACCTCGTGGCCGGCTTGCTGCAGGAACCAGGCGGACGTGACGCCGGTGACACCGGCGCCCAGGACGATGACTTTCATGGAGAGAAACCTCAGGGAGAACATGCAATGGGAAGGACGAACGACCTTGTGGGGTCGAACGTGCCGCTCCCGCTGTCCTCGGTACCTGAGAGATTCAGCACCGGCCCCTCACGGGCATGGCGCCTTGCTCCTTCGGTGGAAGCCCGGTGGGGGCTTCACTCTCCAGCGTCGGCCAAACTGCAGATCCAGTACGGTGCCTGAGCGTGCATGGGAGGTTGCGCCTTCGGCGGCAGGCCCTGGCGGGTCTGCGCTCTCCTGAATCTGCCGCCAGTTTAACGGCGGATGCGACGGGCGGTTGTCCGACAGGCGTAACAGGGCGGGGAAGCGACACTCGGTGCCCGGCGGCCGCGTGGCGGCGCCTGACTGCAAGGAGAAACCATGAGTCGCACATTGCTCGTGCTGGCCGTGCTGGTGCTGACCGGCGGCTTTGCACTGTTGAACTGGACGGCCTTTGCCACGCCCACGCCGCTGTACCTGGGCTTCACCACGGTCGAAGCACCGCTGGGCCTGATCATGCTGTGCCTGGTGGCGCTGCTGAGCGTGGTGTTCGTGATCTGGGCGATCTCGCTGCAGGCCACGCTGCTGATGGAGCAACGCCGCCTGAACAAGGACCTGCAGGCCCAGCGCCAGCTGGCCGACACGGCCGAGGCCTCGCGCTTCACCGAGCTGCGCAGCTTCATCGCGGCCGAAACCCTGCGCATCTCGCAATCCAGCGAACAGACCCGCGCCGCCCTGGTGCAGCGCATGGAACAGCTGGAAGACCGCCAGCGCCTGGCCTTCGAGCAGAACGCCAATGCCATCGCAGCGACGCTGGGCGAGCTGGAAGACCGGCTGGAACGCGGCCAGCCGGTGGGCGGCATGGCCTTGGCCGATCGCCCCCGTTTCTAGGTTTCGCCTCCCAAGGCCGCCCGCCGTCCGAACATCGCCCAGCCTTCCATGGTCAGCACGGTCTCGCCGTGCTGGTTGCGCGCCTCCCAGCGCGAACGCATCAGGCCCACATGCGGCTTGCTGGCCATGGGGCGGGCTTCCAGCACTTCCAGGCGCACGCTCAGCACGTCGTCCACGAACACGGGCTTGAGCCAGCGCAGGTTGTCGATGCCGGGTGAGCCCAGGCTGCTGCTGTCCAGCACGTATTCGTCGCACATCATGCGCATCACCATCGCGCAGGTGTGCCAGCCGCTGGCGCACAGGCGGCCGAACAGCGACTTGGCGGCCCCTTCGTCGCTGAGGTGAAAGGGCTGCGGATCGAATTGCCGCGCGAAGTCGATGATCTCGCCCGCCGTCACCCGCTTGGCGCCGAACTCACGCACGCTGCCCACCGGAAAGTCTTCCCAGTAGTAGCGCTTGCCCGCCGGCACCGCCGCGGTGGTTCCCTCGCTCATCGTCGTTCCTCCTGTGGATGTTCCACGGCGAGAATGCCGCCATTCGCAGCCAAGCGCACAGCGCCCCCGCCATGACCGCCTTGATCGCCGGACTGTTGTTGTTCCTCGGCCTTCATTCCACGCGCATCTTTGCCGAGGGCTTTCGCCAGCGGCAGGTCGCGCGCATGGGCCTCAACGGCTGGAAAGCCGTGTACTCCATCGTGTCGTTGGTGGGCTTTGTGCTCATCGTCTGGGGCTACGGGCAGGCGCGGCTGAACCCGGTGCTGATCTGGGAACCGCCGCGCGGCCTGCGCCATGTGTCGGTGCTGTTCACGCTGGCCGCCTTCGTGCTGCTGGTGGCGGCCTATGTGCCAC
>CAKZXL010000532.1 GCA_937883885.1 uncultured Aquincola sp.
ACCGCCGACGACATCGTCGGCCCGGCGTCGGACATGGCCGAGGAGTTCCTCGGGCGCCTCTCGGCGCGGCCGCACCGCGAGCTGCGCGACCTGGTGGCCGAAGGCGCCCAGCGCTGACACCCACCGCCCGTGAGAAGCCGGCCTTGAGCCGGCTTTGGCCCTCACGACCTGCTGCCTTGAAACATAAACGCAGAGGAGATATGTTGTGTGCTGTTACCCATCAAGGGAATGGCGACCATGCCCCAATCTGACATCCTTGCAGCCGTTTGCACCCCGTCACGTCACCGCTTCGCGCCTGGAGACGAGGTAACGCTGCCTGATGGGTCCCCAGGCATCATCAAGGAACTCCTGCCGGTCAGCCACTACCGGGTCGCCAAGGTTGGCTCAAGCGACCTCGTCGCGGAGCATGATTTCGACCTGCGCGCCACCCGCATGACCCACCGGACTGCCAGCTTGCTACCTCTGCCTGTCCGCCCGGTGAGAAACGACGCCCGACGGGAACAGCGTGACCTCCGCAATCCGTCCGAGATGCGTTCCGCGGCATAAAGGTAGACACGCTCGTCTACTCGGTAGGGCTTTGCCCGCCTGATTCATCGCTGAGTTCCCGCAGTCCGCACAACAGCTGCTGCAGGGGAGGTCCTGCCTTGCTATCGGCTCCAGCCGGCTATCGCGTCAGAGCGCCCACCATTGCTGGGCAGTTCTGGTGACTGCAGCGCACATTGACTACGAAGGTCTGTGTCTCAGCCTACGCGGCGGTGCCCCTGGCGGTGCTCTCGGTCATTGGGCTTGAGCAGTCGGCCGCGCTCATCAGCGTTCTGCACTCGACGCGCGCTTGCTGGCGTCATGCGTTGAGCGCCGGTTCGTCTCCATCGATCTGCTGCGACGCCCTAAAGCGCTGGAGCGTAAATCGGTTGCGACGCGCGCGTATCCGTCATAAGGTGGCTGCGTCGGCCTTGGCATCGGGGAGCCAGCGCACAGCTCCGCCGAGACTAGCTGCAGCGTAACTCCCCTCGAACCTTTTGGAGTATTGCGTGAGAAATGGATATTCGCTCGCCTTAGTGCTGATGGCGTTGTTTAAGCCAGCATTCGCTCAAGTTGACTGCAGTCTGCTCGATCCTCGAGCCTCCGTCTCCAGCGAAAAGGAAGGTCGAATTCAGGGTTCCATCGATACCTTATACAAGGTTGCTAAGGCAGAAGGGTCGATCGAAGCAAAGTTAAGAAGCGAGATTCGGAACCTCCAGCAAGGCACCGAATCCGTTTCTGAGAAATATGCAATAGCAGCGCGTACAATATTTGTGTTTTGCGGGATGGTCGCGAATGCAAAGGATATTGGAACCGAAAGGAAGTTTCAGCTGTTCCAAGCACTGCAGGAAACAATTAAGGATGCGAATCCTGCGACACCAAAGTCAGCAATCACGTCGAAGCCAAACGCCCCTCGCCCTGCTGATACCCAGGGGTCCGCCACTGACTCTTCACAAGGGCCACAGCGCCGCGTTCGTTTGTCCAGAACGACATATCGAGCAATTCCGCAAGACGAAGGATTCGCAAGAGTAGCAAATTATATAGTATTCAAACGGTCATCGGACGGCACCCGCGGGGTACATTACCTGAACATAAACGGCGGTGGCTCGATTAGCGACGATCCAGGAAAGCATTTGACCGTAGTAGACGCTCAGGCGAGGGAGGCTTTAGGCGGAAGGAAGGTCCGACTGTTGGATATAACTAAATTCGACAGTTCTAAGGCCAGGGCGATTGAAAGCGTCAACTTCCATGGTGACAATCTACTTGTTCATGTGGTGGGAAGCGGCCAAGGGGAACTCGTTGCTCTGGATCGAGCGATGTTGAAGGTCGTCTGGCGGATCAAAACCGCAGAGGGTAACGATAGCGGCCAAATACATTTGGCTGGGGATTCGTTGCTCCTCGAAAATAAACCATTCAAATATCGCGTAATGTCGTTAAGGCACGGGCCGCCTCTTTTAACAACAGTAGTTGAAGGCGTTCACTTGTTGTGCGCGAACAATGAAACGGCGGTTTTTGTTTCATCGCTTTCGTCTTCTAGTAAAGTGTCGACACTGGTGCGTGTAAAGTTATCCAGCGGCGCTCAGGCAGTGGGCGAGAGTATCAACTACCACGCCGCCTTAGAAAACCGCAATACTTATTGCGATGCTGCGACCGTACGCCGCGAGCTCAGCCAACCGATTAAACAGCGAATCGAAAACGCCTTTGCTGCTCGCGATGGGCGGGTCGTCCGCAGAGCAAAAGACGATGTTGAGTTCGGTTCTATTGATTACGTATCGGACGATCGCTCTTTAGCATCTGTGGATTTTTCTGGTGTGTTGCCAGATCGACTCTTAGCGATTGTCGATACCTCCACGCTAGAAATACTCTGGCAAGGAAGGGCGGACTTTCTAAATTTCTACGGCACACAAGTCGTGATCGAATCCGGCATGGAAACCAATTCGTACAGAATTGAATGGTGGGAGAAGCTCGCTCGATAATTTTCCTCGTCAGCCGCTTTTGTAAATTTTGACGCCTAGCGAAAATCCCTGCTGGCGGTTGCCAACCGGCCTAGCAGCGGCGTCATGTTCAGAAGGCGCCTGGCCACCAGGTGCTGCACCTCGCCCTGCCGTTGCCACACCCCGTCCACCGCCAACAGCCTCGACTGCAGGAAGTCCGCCCGCTGCTCATCGCGAACGGCGCGCCAGACGATCACGTTGATGACGCCTGTCTCATCCTCCAGCGTCACGAACGACACCCCGTTCGCCGTTGAGGGCTGCTGGCGCATCGTCACGATGCCGCAGCCCTTGACCAGGCGGCCGTCAGGCAGCGCCTTCAGCTGTGCCGCGGTGAACATCCCCCGCTTGGTCAGCTGGGGCCGCAGGAGCTTCAGCGGATGGCTGCGCAACGTCAGCCCCAGCGAGGCGTAGTCGAAGACCACCTCCTCCCCTTCCGGCGCCGCCGGCAACTCCAGCACGTCCTCGTCGACTGGTGCGTCTCGCAGCAGCTCCGGCGCCGCCATCAACGCCGCGGCGTCCCAAACCTGTTGCCGCCGGTGCCCGGCCAGGCTCATCAGCGCGTCGGCCGACGCCAGGATCTTCATCTCGTGCACCTCGACATCCGCGCGCCTGGCCAGGTCCTCGGAGCTGTCGAAGGGCTTGATGGCCCGCGCGGCCACGATGCGGATGGCAGTCGCCTCACGCAGCCCCGCAATCATGTGCAGGCCGATTCGAACCGCCGGCGCATGTGGAAGATCCTCCAGCGTTGACTCGACCGAGCTGTACATGACGTCAGGCGGTCGCACCTCGACCCCATGGCGCTGGGCGTCCTGCACCAACTGCGCCGGCGCGTAGAAGCCCATCGGCTGCGAGTTCAGCAGCGCGCACAGGAAGGCGGCCGGCTCGTGGCGCTTGATCCAGCAGCTGGCGTAGACAAGCAGCGCGAAGCTGGCCGCGTGGCTCTCCGGGAAGCCGTACTCGGCGAAGCCCTTGATCTGGTTGAAGATGGATTCGGCGAAGTCGCGGTCGTAGCCTCGAGCCGTCATGCCGTCGATGATCTTGTCGTAGAAGCGCTGCACGCCCCCCTTTCGCTTCCAGGCGGCCATGGCACGGCGCAGCTGGTCGGCCTCGCCCGGCGTGAAGCCCGCGCCATCCGTGGCGATCTGCATCACCTGCTCCTGGAAGATGGGGATGCCCAGCGTCCGGCCGACGGCGCGCTCCAGGCCCGGTGGGTACGTGACCTCCTCCAGCCCTTGGCGCCGGCGCAGGTACGGGTGCACCATGCCGCCCTGGATGGGCCCGGGGCGCACCAGCGCTACCTCAACCACCAGGTCGTAGAACTTCCGCGGCTGCAGCCGCGGCAGCATCGCCATCTGGGCCCGCGATTCGATCTGGAAGACGCCCACTGTGTCCGCCTTGCAGACCATGTCGTAGGTCTCGGGGTCCTCTGCGGGGATGTCCTGCAACTGGAAGGCCTGGCCACGGCGCCGGCCGATGAGCGACAGGGCGCGGCGGATGGCGCTCAGCATGCCCAGCGCCAGCACGTCGACCTTCATGAGGCCCAGCGCCTCGATGTCGTCCTTGTCCCACTGGATCACCGAGCGGTCGACCATCGAGGCGTTTTCGATGGGCACGATGCGTGACAACTTTCCCTTGGTCAGCACGAAACCACCCACGTGCTGGCTCAGGTGCCGGGGAAAGCCGCTGATCTCGGCGGTCAGCCGCAGCAGCTGCCGGATGCCCAGGTCGTCCGGGTCGACGGCAGCTTCACGCAGCCGCTCTTTGGACACCTCCCGCCCGTCCCACCACTGCATGCTCTTGGCCATCTGCTCGACCACGTCGAGCGGGTAGCCCAGGGCCTTGCCGACATCGCGGATGGAGCTGCGCGCGCGGAAGGACGTCACTGCGGCGGTCAGCGCCGCCCGGTCGCGGCCGTACTTGGTGTACAGGTACTGGATCACCTCCTCGCGCCGCTGGTGCTCGAAGTCCACGTCGATGTCCGGTGGCTCGTTGCGCTCCTTCGAGACGAAGCGCTCGAAGAGCACGTTCATGCGATCGGGATCGACCTCCGTGATGCCCAGGCAGTAGCAGACCGCCGAGTTCGCGGCAGAGCCCCGGCCCTGACACAGGATGTGCTTCGACTTCGCGAAGCGCACCACGTCGTAGACGGTGAGGAAGTAGCGCTCGTACTTCATCTCGGCGATGAGCGCGAGCTCGTGCTCGATCTGGTCCTGCACCTTGGCCGGCAGCCCCTGTGGAAAGCGCCTGCCCGAGCCTTCGTAGGTCAGGCGGCGCAGGTAGCTCGCCGGCGTCTCACCGTCCGGCACCACCTCCTCCGGGTACTCGTAGCGCAGCTCGTCGAGCGAGAAGGCGCAGCGGGCGGCCACCTTCAGGGTCTGCTCAAGCAGGTCGTCCGGGTACAGCTGCCCCAGCGTCAGCCTGGAGCGCAGGTGGCGCTCAGCATTGGGCTGAAGCTCCATGCCGCACTCCGGCAGCGGCTTGCCGACCCGGATCGCCGTCAGCGTGTCCTGCAGTGGCTTGCGCGACCGCACGTGCATGTGCACGTCGCCGGCGGCCACCAGTGGGAGGCCCGTCAGGTGCGACAGGTGACGCATGCGCGCCAGCCAGGCGGCGTCGTCGATGCCGTGCGTGAGCTCGACCGCCATCCAGGCGCGGCCTTCGAAGTGATGGTCGAACCAGCTTGCCTGCGCGTACAGCGTCTCGTCGGCGGCCGTGCGGTCGGGCACGTACAGCACCAGGCAGTCGTCGAGCCAGCCAGGCCAGAGGTCTGACCACTCGAGTCTGTAGGTGCCCTTGTCGGCCGACATTCGCAGCCGGGTGATGGTCTCGCTCAGGTTGCCGTACCCGTTGCGGTTGGTGGCGATCACGACCATGCGAAAAGGGCTGCTGGCCTGCACCAGGAACTCGGAGCCGATGAGCAGCTTGAGTCCCAGCTCCTTTGCCTCTACGTGGGCCCGCACGACGCCGGCCAGCGAGCACTCGTCGGTGATGGCCAGCGCCGCGTACCCCAGCGCCTCCGCACGCTCCACCAGCTCTTCCGCATGCGACGCGCCGCGTAGGAAGGAAAAGTTCGACATGCAGTGCAGCTCTGCATAGGCAGGCGCCTGCACCGTCAGGGAATCAGCGCCCTCGCCCATCGGCATCGTGGCTCACCCGAAGATGCCTTGCAAAAACCACCGGGACTTCCCGTTCGGCCCGGTGGCAAGGTCGCGGAACACCCACAGCAATCCGCCGTGCTCGCTCGCCATGACGAAGTAGTCGCGGCGCGCCGGCTGCGGCTCGCCGGTCTCGATCGCGTCCGGGTGCGCACGGTCCCACCAGCCTGCCTCAACGCGGTAAGGGCCGGCAACCGGCGTCAGCGCGCCTTGGTAGGCCGGCTTGTCGCGTCGCATGGCCAGCGCCAGCGGCTTGGCCATCAACCAGGTCGGCTGAGGAATCCCCGGCATGGCAGCCCGGTGCCGCGATGCCTGCGCAGTGGCCGCCACCCACTCCTGGGCCCACTCCGGCCGGTAGTCCGACCGCACCTGCGCGCGCATGACGGCGTCTGCCCCGAGTCGCTCCGACAGGCGCTCCAGCAGCTGGGTAGGTGACTCTCCCTCCCGGTTCTTTTCCTGCAGCAGGGAGCCACTCGCCTCTTCCAAGGGAGTCGCCGCGCCAGCGATCAGCACCAACTCCTCGACCGGCGCTGCGAGCGTGGTCTGCGCCAGGCGCTCGCCAAGCAATCGGGTGAAGTGGCCCATCTCGCGCGTCAGGTCCGCAGTGCGGATGGTGACCTCGCCCCAATCGGGGACGTCGCTCGCACGGTGGAAGTCGTGCTTGAACCGCAACGTGAACGAGGTGATGCCCGCATGCCTTGCTGCCAGCCAGCCCGCCATCTGAGTCAGCAGGCGCTTCGCGCCGAACAGCAACCCCTCTGCTGCCTCCACCCGTCCCGGGAGCTCCATCCGCGCTTGGAAGTTCTCCGGTACCGCCACCCAGTCGAACGCCACTGGCTGCAGGCCGTAGGCCTGGTCTAGGGCAAGCAGCAGCGACTTGGTGAAACGACGGCTCAGTCCACCGCGCGGTAGGCGGCGGACGTCGCCCAAGGTCTTGCACCCGGTGCGCGCAAGGATGGGTGAGTGCGCCGCCACGCCCGGGAGGGCCTCCATGGGGAGCTTGTCGAGCAATCGGTTCAGCGGCTGTGAGAAGCCGTCGGGCACGCCGCAGCGGGTCAACGCGAGCGCGCCGGTGGCTGTCGGTCCCCAGCCGACCGAAGCGCACCCCATCTCTGTACCTTCGTCGCGGATGCGGTCGCGCAGCACCTGCTCGCCGCCGAACAGCCGGCGGCTGGCCGACAACTCGAGCAGCACCGCCTCCTCAACGATGGCTACCTTGGGCGTGAACTGCAGCGCCCACCACGCCATCACCTGGCGCTGGTCTGCCAAGTCAGGTCCGGGTTGCCCCTGCAGTGCCGCCGCGGCGTCAACGTCCGCTTGGTCGGGCAGAAGAAGCGCCATCCACAGTGGCGTCGGCAAAGACATGGCTCAGGACCGGAGAGGAAGGAAACGAGGCAGCGATGTGGACCGGTGCCGGAGGGTGCGCAGGCTTGGTGATGGGAGCAGGGACGCTGACGTCAACGGCAGGCCGCATGCCAGCCAACACAGACGGAAGCGCGGGAGATCTCGCCGTCGGCAGCAGGCCGGCCAGCCCAGGCGGTGGCGCAGACAGAGTCATCCACCCGACGTGCGCCGGGCCTCTGCGCTTGAGGACGTGCACCCCAACCGCATCGAGACCTTGCAGTCGCACCTGCAGACGAAGCGGCGCCGCAGACGACTCGTGCTGCGCGCTCTCCGGGCGCACGAGGAAGATGGGGAACCCGCACTGCGCTGCACAGGTCTGCAGCCGCCGCACCTGGTCGCCCCGGGCGTTGGCCAGCCACGCAATGACGCCTGCGAGGCCGTTGGCCTTCACAGCTTGTTCGGTCGCCCAAAGCCGCTCGGCCGGCGACTTGGCATGGATGACTACCAGACCGCCCTCGTCGAGTCCGTGCTGGCGCAGCCCACCGAAGAACGGTGCATGCGGCGGCGCGATGGCGAGCAATGGTCTCTTCGCAGAAGCTCGGGCGGCAATGCCGGGCAGGAGCAGGCGCCACTCGGCCTGACAGAACTGCGGCTGCAGCACCTCGGACACGTTCGACAGGGGCCAACCTCCTCCCGGGAGCTCTGCATCGAGCTCCGGGAAGCTGGTGGGCAAGCATTCCGTAGCCTGTCGGCCGAACTCGGCGCCTCGCCACACTAGGTCAGAGACCGTATCAAGAAGCGACGGGTCTACCGTCAGGTGTGACTGTCGGTCTGCGTTCTGAAAGCCGCTGAGCCCGCTGAGTTCAAGCGGTGCGTCATCGTCGCCGTCAACGGTCTCAGCCTGGTCCACGGCGCCTGCACGGGGTGCGGCAGGGCACTCCTCCGGAAACGCTTGTTCGAAGGGGTCATGGTCCTCGTCGCCCCAGGTGCTCTGGAGGCGCAAGGCGGCGGAGCGGCGGCGGGACATGGTTCAACTGTACAAAACCACAGTATAGAACCTACCCGGCCGCCCTCGGGCGGCTCGCTTGGCCGCGGTGGGGTTACCCGCCGCGCGCAACGGGAGCTTGCCCGATCAAGGGGCCCACTCCCGCCTGTGTGTCAGGCGCGCAGTTCGTCCAGCGACTTGCCCGATGCAAGAGCTGCCTTGAGCCACGAAGGCTGCGAGCCCCGGCCGCTCCAGCTGTTGCCGGCGTCGTCCTTGAACTTGGCGGGCAGACCCTGCTTGCCTGGGGCGCCGCGCTTCTTTGCAGGCGCCTTGCTCACCACCTCACTTCCACCGGTCATCGGCGCCGGAGCTGCTGCAGCCGCGTTTGCGCCCACTGCAAAGTCCTCCAGCTGCCTGCCCGAGGCGATCGCGTTGCGCAGCCAAGCCGGCCGCGGGCCACGACCACCCCAGACACCGCCCTTGCCGTCGGCGTATGCAACGGAGCGGCCAGTGGCAGCCCGCGAGCTCGAGGCGCCACGACCGGCGGACTTGCCGCGGGCCGCCTTGGTCGCGGAGACGCGAGTACCGAACAGTTCCTTGACGGAGATGTCGTAGGCCTCGATGGCCTCCTTCATCCGTTCGATGACGCCGGACTTCTCGGCGTTGCGTACTTTCTCGGCTTCTTCGGTAAGGGCCTTGATCTGAAGCTGCAGCTCGGAATAGGTCTTCGTTGCCATGGGGCTTACTCCTTGGATGTGGGTGACGACTGACTGCCAACGCAAGAAGGTTGGCCGCCACAAAATCAAGTGAAGGATCAGATTCCGATGCGCGGTAGCTCAAACATCATTGGGTTCAGGAGTCGCTAGAGTCGGGATGATAGCCTTTGATCGCCATTCAACAGCCGGCAATGGAAACGACCGCCGACTATCCGGAGATCTCAAGGTACGTGTTTGGCCAAGTCAGAACGTGGTCTGCTGCCACACGTGCGCACCGGGCCCTTCACGAAGCCGCCGCGGCAAAGGCAAACCGTCCACCTGACGCCCCAGAACGAACCAGGGTGCGGCTGCGCGCATCACAGGGGCTTGGACAACTACCGTTTGGGACGCCCGGCCAGCCTTCCACGCTGATGGACTGCAGCATTGAACGCAGCCATTTAGGGTCACCCTCAGCAGCATCGTGAGGGCCAGCCCAAATTTCCCAACGCGCAAGCGCGCGGGTGGCGTCGGGTTAGGGCCGAGGGTGCTCTTCGTGACTGAGCTGCTTTGTCAGCGTCATCGAATTCTTCCATCCCTGATCTTCAGCGACGCGCCAAGCACCGTTGTAGTAGATTGTCTTGCCCCTCGTGCTCCATTTGCGCATCTTCTCGTAAAACTGCCCAAGGTACAGGTCGCCCCGACAGGCGATGTTGGCCCACGGGTCGCATATGCAGTAGTTCGAGTGCCCTTGCACTTCAGAGAAGGGTCGCAACACCTCCTCGAGAGTGCCGCCAATAGTGAGGAACGCGTGGTCGCCTGGCGCGGGTATGGCAACCACCCGTGCCGCGTGCGTCCGATCAATTCTCACCGCCGCAGCCATGGCTGCCAGGGCAAGGTCCCAGCAGTTCCCCGCACGCTGCCGATACGCCATAAGTTCGCCGTACTCGAGCGCTCCTTTTTGGTTGTAGTACTCGTTCCCCCTGTACTGCAACACGGCACTGGCATAGATACGCGCGTCCTCGGCACGTTCTTGCACAGCCGTCGGCATGGCTCGACGCTTGTTATTCGACTTCACGCCGGTCTTGTACCAGCTGCGGACCGAAGCGAGCGCGTTCTCTGCCACTTGATCGATGGTCATCAGATTACCCCGCGAATGTGTCGCCAAGACTCTAAAGCGCTCGTGTGC
The DNA here is from genome assembly GCA_937883885.1 of uncultured Aquincola sp. Next base: position 9,882 of record CAKZXL010000532.1, read on the forward strand.
GTCCGGGAGGCTGCCTGTTTCGCCCTGAAACCCATTACGCGCCTCTGGCACACAAAGCAAGCTGGCCCTCGGCGGCTGCGCGAGCACCGCGGTCTACATGACCGTCACGCAGCGACGAGGACGACAAGGTTAAGCTGGCGCCATCTGAACTGCAGCTGCCCATGTACACGCGCGAATCCCTGCCTGATGGCGCATCGGTCGGCCCTGACTTAGCACCGGGCGGGGCCACCGCCCGGGTGACCGTTGCCGCAGGGTTCGGGTCGCCGGCCGAAGACGCAACGGTCAAGCGCATCGACCTGAACGACGCGCTCATCGCGCATCC
>CAKZXL010000533.1 GCA_937883885.1 uncultured Aquincola sp.
CCGTGGCAGCGACTGCAGGTAGCGGCGGCTGGCCAGCACCGCGCGCTGGCTGGTGGCCACGCGGCGGGCCACCAGGCTGCTGTCGGCCAGCTCGCCGATGCGCACCGCCAGGTCGATGCCGTGTTCCACCAGGTCGATGAAGCCGTCGTGCAGCCGCAGGTCGATGCGCACGCCCGGGTGCTGCGCCATGAACTGCTGCACCAGCGGCAGCACCCGCAGCCGGCCGAAGCCCACCGAAGCGGCCACCCGCAGCCAGCCGCTGAGCTGCTGCTCGCCCTGGCGCAGGCTGGCTTCGGCCTCGGCGATCTCGGCCACCAGGCGGCGGGCCTGCTCGAAGTAGCGCTCGCCTTCTTCGGTCAGCGCCAGCGAGCGGGTGCTGCGGCTCAGCAGCCGTGCGCCCAGCTGCCGCTCCAGCGCGGCCACCTGCTTGCTGATCGCGCTCTGCGTGCTGTGCATCTCGCGCGCCACGGCGGTGAAGCTGCCGCTTTCCACCACGCGCACGAAGGTCTGCATCGCCGTGAGCCTGTCCATGTATCTGCCTCATTCATGCCTGAATGGACTGGATATTAGGCCTATCAGGCGTCTAGTCACAGGCGCAGGCATCAATCACAGTGAGGGCTCTCAACCCACCGTTCGGAGCCCCTGATGACCCCCTTCCAAGTGCCCACCCGCGACCAGGTATCGCCCGCCAACCAGGCCTTGTTCGACCAACTGCAAAAGGGCCTGGGCAAGGTGCCCAACCTGTATGCCACGCTGGCGCTGTCCGAGCATGCGCTGGCCAGCTACCTCGCGCTGCAGCAGGCCCGCAGCAGCCTGTCAGCCAAGGCGCGCGAGGTGGTCAACCTGGTGGTGAGCCAGGTCAACCACTGCGAGTACTGCCTGGCGGCGCACACCGTCATCGGCGGCATGGTGGGCTTCCAGCCCGGCCAGTTGCTGGAGATCCGCGCCGGGCGTGCCAGCTTCGATGCGCGGCTGGATGCGCTGGCCCGGTTGGTGCACGACATCGCCACCCGCCGCGGCCAGGCCGACCCCGGGCTGCTGCAGGCCTTCTTCGATGCCGGCTGGACGCAGGAGAACCTGGTGGACACCATCGTGACCATCGGCGACAAGATCATCACCAACTATCTGCATGCCACCACGCAGGTGCCGGTGGACTTTCCGCCGGCGCCGCCGCTGAACGACTGACTGCCTGCATGCGCAAGCGCATGGCTCAGGCCTGCGCGGCCAGGTCGAAGGTGAAGCAGGTGCCCTGGCCCGGGTGCGATTGCACCGCCACCTGGCCGCCATGCAGCGCGACGATGCGGCGCACGATGGCCAGCCCCAGCCCGGCGCTGCCGGCCTGCGGGCCGCTGCCGCGCCAATGCGGATCGAAGATGCGGGGCAGGTCTTCGGGGGCGATGCCGCCACCGGTGTCGGCCACGCTGACGCGCTGGCGGGTGCCTTCGGTCTTCAGCCCCAGGCTCACTTGGCCGCCGGGCGGCGTGCAGCGCAGCGCGTTGTCCAGCAGGTTCTGCAGCAGCCGTTCCACCAGCCCCAGGTCGGCCCAGACGGGGGCCGGGCCATGGCTGTCGGTGGCCAACGTCAGCGCCACGCCGCGGGCCTGGGCCACCGGCTGCAGGCCTTGCACCACGTCCTGCAGCAGCTCGGCCAGGCAGAAGGTTTCGCAGTGCGGCTGCATCTGCGGGTCGTCCAGGCGGGCCAGTTCAAACAGCTGGTCGATCAACCGCCGCAGCCGCTCGCTCTGGCGCAGCGCGGCCTGCAGCCGTGCCTTGCGGTCTGGCTCGCCGCTGGCGTCATCGATCAGCAGGCTTTCCAGCTGGCCGCGCAGGCCGGCCAGCGGCGTGCGCAGGTCGTGCGACAGGCCGCTGACCAGGTCGCGGCGGCGCTGGTCGGCCTGCTGCAGCTGCTGGAACTGGGCATCGACCCGGCGGGTGAGGGCGGCCACCGCCGCTTCCAGCAAGGCCACCTCATTGGTGGCGGCGTGGCCCGCGGCACCGTCGGTGCGGATGCCCTGCACCTGGCTCGCCAGCCGCCGCAGCGGCCGCGTGAGCGCATGCAGCAGTACAAAGGCCAGCACCGCGGCGCCCAGGGCCACCAGCGCAAAGGCCGCGGCCAGTTCACGCCCGGCCAGCGAAGGCGCCAGTTGCGCGGCCACGCTGCGCTGGGCCTGACCCTGCAGCACCACGTACAGATAGCCCGCGTCGGGCGCCGGCAGCCGTGCCACCGACACAGGCACCCGCTGGCCGGGCCGGCGCGGATCGTCACCCAGCACGGGCAGCGCAGCAGGCGGTGCATCCGGCGCCAGCAGCGCGTGCACCGCCCGCAGGTCCACCCGGCGGCCCAGCGGGTCGTCGTCGGCCGGCACGCCCAGCGCATGCGCGCGCACCTGGCCCTCAGGCCCCAGCAGGTACACCTCCACCGCCGGGTTGATGGCCATCACGTGGCTGGCCAGCAGTTGCACCACCGGCTGCTGCACCTGGCCCTGGTCATCCAGCAGCGGCGCGGGCAGGTGCTGGCCGATGTAGCCGGCCAGGCCCAGGTTCATGCGCTGGGTGGTCTCTTGGGCAGCCCGGCCGTTGCCGGCATGCACCACCGCCAGTAGCGCCAGCGCCAAAGCGGCCATCACCAGGCCCATGGCCAGCGCCAGCCGCAGGTGCAGCGGCCAGCGGGTCACGGTGCCTCGAAGCGGTAGCCCACGCCCCACACGGTGCGGATGAAGCCGGCGTCCCGGCGGCTGTCGCCCAGCTTGCCGCGCAGCCGGTTGATGTGCGCATTGACGGTGTGGTCGTAGCCGTCGTGAGCGCCGCCCCACACGCTGTCCAGCAGCTGGTCGCGGGTGAACACCCGGCCCGGGTGGCAGGCGAAGTGCCACAGCAGGTCGAACTCACGGGGCGTCAGCGACAGCGGCCGGCCGTGCAGCCAGGCCAGGCGCTGTGCGCGGTCCATGCGCAGCGCGCCCTCGGCCACGGTGGTGGGCGCGCCATCCGCGCGGTCGAGGGCGCCGCGCCCGGCCGCTGAGCGGCGCATCAAGGCCCGCAGCCGCGCCGACAGCTCCTGCAGGCTGAAGGGCTTGGTCACGTAGTCGTCGGCGCCCAGGTCCAGGCCCTGGATGCGGTCGGTCTCCGACGCCCGTGCGCTGAGCATCAGGATGGGCAGGTCACCGGCCTGGGCGCGGATCTCGCGGCACAGGTCCCAGCCGTTCAGGCCGGGCAGGCCCAGGTCCAGCACCATCGCGTCCCAGGGGCCGCGGCTCATCGCCAGGCCCAGGCCCTGGCGGCCGTCGCGCGCCAGCGTCACCTGCGCCGGCAGCCCGGCCAGGTGCTGGTGCAGCAGGGCGGCGATGTCGGGGTCGTCTTCCACCACCAGCAGGCGCCGTGGCGGCAGGTTCGGCGGCGAGGTGAGCACAGGCATGGCAGGCGGCCGTGCGGCAAGCCGGCACGGGCAGGGAAGGAACACCCCGCTCTGTCGCGGCCGCAGGCGCCGCCTTACAGCGGGCCGCAAAAAAACGGCCCGCCCGCTGCCGCTGCCCCGCTCAGCGGCTGCGTCGGCGGGCCGACAGCCAGCCCACCGCCCCCAGGCCGGCCAGCATCAAGGCCAGGCTGGCGGGCTCGGGCACCGGCGCCGCCACGAAGCTGATGCGGTACAGCTCGGTGTCGGCCGCAAACCCGCTGCGGAAGGTGTAGCCGGCGGCGGTGGTCAGGCCGTTGAAGGCGGCGAACTCGGCAAAGTTGTGCGCCACCACCGAATGCTGGTCGCTGCGCAGGGCGGCATTGCCGACGAAGGCCGCGGCGGTCGGGTCGAACACCTCGGTGCCGGCGTCCCACAGGTCGCGGGCGCGCACGCTGATGCTGCTGATGGCCAGGCTGCCATCGGCATTGAACATGCGGTAGGCGGTGGGCGAATCGTTGCCCAGGAAGAAATCGTTGCTGGGCACCACCATCGCCACATAGCTGAAGTAGGCGTTGCGGGCGGTGTCCACGCTGACCGTGGTGCTGGCCGACAAGCCCGGCAGCAGCGGCGAGCCACCGATGGTGCCCACGGTGGCGCCCGGGTCGGCGGCGGTGAAGGCGGGCAGCCACAGCGCACCCGACCCCAATTCAGCGGCCCGTTGGATGGCGGGTGAAGCCACCTGGCCCAGGTTGAAGCCGTCGAATGCGCCGCTGCCGAAGCCGAAGTTCAGCGGCGCGACCACGGTGCCGTCGCTGGCGGCGAGGTTCTGCACGCTGATGGTGATCTGGCGCACCTGGGCCTGCGCGGCCGGGCCGGCCAGCAGCAAGGTGGCGGCCAGGGCCAGCGGCGCGGGCGCCAGGAGCGCACGCAGGGAAGCAAGGGGGAAGGACATGGGTAACTCCATCGGTGAAAAAACCGTCAGAGCCCCAGCGTAGGCAGCGGGCGCTGCCCAGTCCTCACGGCTTTGTCACGGCCTCGGTGCGGCGCAGCAGCCAGTCACGCGCCTCGCCGGCCACCAGCGGCAGCAGCCGCTCACGCACGGTGGCGTGGTAAGCATTCAGCCACGCGCGTTCGTCTTCGCGCAGCAGCGCCATGTCTATACAAGCGGTGTCGATGGGGCACAGGGTCAGCGTCTCGAAGTCGAGGAACTCGCCGAACTCGGCGGCCGGCGCCGGCACGTTGAGCACCAGGTTCTCGATGCGGATGCCCCAGCGGCCCGGCCGGTACAGCCCCGGCTCGATGCTGGTGACCATGCCGGGCTCCATCGCCATGTGGGCGTCGGGCACGGCCTTGGCGATGGTCTGCGGGCCCTCGTGCACATTGAGGAAGTAGCCCACGCCATGGCCGGTGCCGTGGCCGTAGTCCAGGCCCTCGGCCCACAGCGGCGCGCGGGCGATGGCGTCCAGCATCGGGCCCGGCGTGCCGCGCGGAAAGCGGGTGCGGCTCAGCGCCATCGTGCCCTTGAGCACCCCGGTGTAGTCGCGCTTTTGCTCGGCCGTCACCTGGCCGATGGCCCAGACGCGGGTGATGTCGGTGGTGCCGCCCAGGTACTGGCCGCCGGAGTCGATCAGCAGCAGGCCGTCGCCTTCGATCACTGCATGCGATTCGGGCAGCGCGCGGTAGTGCGGCATGGCGCCATTGGCATTGAAGCCGGCGATGGTGGCAAAGCTCGGGCCGATGCAGCCGGGCCGCCGGGCGCGCTCTTCGGCCAGCCAGTCGTCCACCGTCAGCTCGGTCAGCCGCTCGCCGCGGGCCAGCGCGGCCTCGAAGCGGGCATAGAAGGCGCACATCGCCGCGCCGTCTTCGGCCATGGCCTGGCGGATGTGGGCGGCTTCGGCCTCGGTCTTGCGGCTCTTGGCCAGCGTGCTGGGGTTGATGGCTTCCACCACCGCGCAAGCCAGGCGCTCGCGCGCGCCCAGCGTGGTGCGGCGCGGGTCCAGCAGCAGGCGCGCGTCGGCCGGTACCGCAGCCAGTGCCGCGGCGGCCTGGTCATAAGGGGCCACGGTCACGCCGTCGGCCTGCAGCGTGGCGGCCAGCGCCGGGCTCAGCTTGCCTTCCGCGATGAAGAGCGTGGCACCTGCGGGCGCCAGCAGCACATGGGCCAGGAACACCGGGTTGTATTCGACGTCGGCGCCGCGCAGGTTCAGCAGCCAGGCCACGTCGTCCACGGTGCTGATGAAGTGGTGCGTCGCGCCGTGGCGGGCCATGGCCTCACGCACCTGCGCCAGCTTGGCGCTGCGCGGAAGCGTGGCATGCGGGGCCACATGCTCATACACCGGCGCGGCGGGCAGGCCGGGGCGGTCGGGCCAGATGTGCTGCAGCAGGTCGAAGTCGGTGCGCAGCTGCACGCCGGCGGCCTGCAGCACGCTGCGCAGCTGCTGCGCGGCGCCCAGGCCCAGCACGTCGCCGTCCACGCCCACGGCATCGCCCGGTTGGCATTCGCGGGCCAGCCAATCGACATGCGCGGTGGAGCCGCCGGTGGGGATCTTGACCAGCTCGATGCCGCTGCCGGCCAGCTGCGCTTCGGCCTGCACCCAGTAGCGGCTGTCGGCGAACAGCGCCGCCTTGTGGCGCGTGACCACCAGCGTGCCCATGGACCCGGTGAAGCCCGACAGCCATTGCCGGCCCTGCCAGCGTTCGGGCAGGTATTCCGACAGGTGCGGGTCGGCCGACGGCACCAGCACCGCAGCCAGCTGGTGGCGGGCGAGGGCGGCTTGCGCGTCCTGGATGCGGGCGCGGTGGAGGGAACTGCGTGTGTCCATGGTCAGGAAGTGCGGGAAGCCGCGGGGTGTGCGGCGGGTTCGGGCGTTTGCCGGCAAGGGTACTGCAGGCCGGCCCCTCCAGCGGGGCCGGCCTCACAGGCGCTCAGGCTGCGGCCAGACCGGCTTCCTGGGCCTGCTGCATCAGGTCCAGCACCTGCAGGTCGGCGGCGTCCTGGTCGGCCCAGCCGAGCGCGGCCACGCGGTGCACGGCCTGCCACCCCAGGTGCTGCCGTGCCACGCGCCGCACCTCGTCCCTGCTGCAGCCCAGCACACCCAGGCGGAAGGCACTGCGCTGCGCGTCGGTCAGGCCGGCGCGGCCCGCCTGCCAGGCCTTGGCCAGCTGGCCCAGGCCCCGCATCGGCGTGTCCAGCCGCTTGATGACGCTGAGGATGGCTTCGTCCAGCATCACCGGCGTGAAGTCGCGGGTCTGCAGCTCTTCCAGCGCTGTGCGCATGTCGGCATAGGTGGCGGCCAGCCGCGGGTCGGACGAACTGGCGCACAGGAACACGCCGCCGGTGGCGTCGTAGGCCGCATGGGCGCCGTAGGCACCGCCCTGCTCCCGCAGCAGCGGGTGCAGCAGCTGCTGCTGCAGCAGCTGGGCCAGCACCGCCAGCGCCGGCGCATCGGCATGGCCCAGGGCCGGCACCGGCCACAGCGCATGGCAATGGTTGACCTGGGCCGGCGCCAGCACGCCCACCGCGGCGGCGGGCTGCGCCGCCGGCGGCGCGATGGTGGCGAGCTGCGCGGGCGCGGCCGGCGCCGGGCCCAGCCGGGTGCACAGCGCGTCCAGCAGCCGCGGCGCATCGCCTTCGATGCCGGCGCACAGCAGCACACGCGGGCTTTGCAGCAGCAGCGCATGCACGCGGCGCAGCGCCGCCTGCACCGGCGCCAGGCCCTGCGGCTGGGCCAGCGCCTGCTGCAGCAGGCCATCGAAGGCCAGCGAAGGCAGGCCTTGCACCGCCCGCTGCAGGCGGCCCGCGGCCTGGGTGCGCGCGCGGGCTTCCAGCGCGGCCAGCTGCGGCGCCTCGTCGGCCAGGTCGGCCAGGCGCGACTGCAGCCGCTCCTGCAGCAGGTAGCGCAGGCGCTCGGTGTCGTCGAAGTCGGGTGCCTGCAGCCAGGCGGCGGCCACTTCGGGGATGTTCGCCTGCTCTTCGCGCAGCGCATCGATCTGCAGCGTCACTTCCAGGCGTGCCGTGCCGTCGAGCGTCTGCAGCGCGCTGGCCTGCAGCCGCATCTGCGCCACCCGCAGCCGGCGCCAGGTCGCGGCGGCCTGGTGCGTCATGCCGTTGGCGCCCAGCTGCGGCAGCAGGTCGGCCATCAGGTCGATCCAGGGCCAGTCGGCTTCGGGCGCGGCGCTGAGGTCGAACTTGACCAGCCCGTGGCTGAGCCCGTTGGTGGGCAGCGAGAGTGCATGGTCGTGCCACACCGCCGGCGCCAAGGGCAGCAGCGGCCGCGCCTGACGCTCCACATCGGCCGGCTGGATGCGCGGCAGCACCGCGTCCAGGTCGGGCTGCTCGGCGTTCTGGTGGGTGGCCAGGCGGGCGTTGTCGGCGTCGATGGCCGCGCGCTCGGCCTCGGTCATGCGGGCCTGCCAGTCCTGCGTGAAGCGCTCGGCGGCTTCGTCGCGGCGGGCCAGGAACTGCAGGTCG
>CAKZXL010000534.1 GCA_937883885.1 uncultured Aquincola sp.
AGGGACAGCACCCGCGCCGTCACCACGCCGAAATGCTCGCGCGCAGCGCGCTCCGGCACCAGCGGCGTGGGCAACTCGCTGCCCGGCGCCACGCCGGCCAGGTAGTCGGCGGCGGATCTTGTGCGCCGCACTTCGGCCCAGCGCTGGGCCACATCGGGGCCGTCGGTGTCCACGCTCAGCTGCACACGCAGCCGCAGCTGCCAGGCCAGCTCGCGCGACCACATCACCAGCGTGCCCTTGGGCTGGTGGGCGATCTGCTGCACCTTGCCGGCACGGGCGTCGGTGTAGAAAACCAGCTCCTGCGGGCCGCGGCGGGCTTCGCGCAGCACCACGCTGCGGGCGTCGGCCTCGTCGCCATTGACGGTGGCCAGCGTCATCAGCCGCCAGCCGTGCTGGCGATCGGTGGCGGCGCGCTGCAGTTCCTGCCAGCAGGCCGCCTCCAGGATGTGCAGGGATTCGATGCGGGACGAAAACACCGCTGGTTCCTTGCTTCAGCCTTCGCGGCGCAGTGCCGGGAACAGGATGACGTCGCGGATGCTGGGCGAATCGGTCAGCAGCATCACCAGGCGGTCGATGCCGATGCCGCAGCCGCCGGTGGGCGGCATGCCGTATTCCAGCGCGCGGATGAAGTCGGCGTCGTAGTACATCGCCTCTTCGTCACCGGCTTCCTTGTTGGCGGCCTGGGCCTGGAAGCGCGCGGCCTGGTCCTCGGCGTCGTTCAGCTCCGAGAAGCCGTTGGCGTACTCGCGGCCGGTGATGAACAGCTCGAAGCGCTCGGTGATCGACGGGTCGGCATCGGACGCGCGGGCCAGCGGGCTCACTTCCACCGGGTAGTCGATGATGAAGGTGGGCTGCCAGAGCTTTTCTTCCACCACCGCCTCGAACAGGCCGAACTGCAGCTCGGGCAGCTTCCAGTGGGCGGGGGCTTCTTCGCCGGCGGCCTTCAGGCGGGCGCGCAGCACCTCGGCGTCCACCGCTTCTTCGGGGCTGAGGCCGGCATGCGCCACCAGCGAGTCGCGCACCGTCAGGCGGGCGAAGGGCTGGTCCAGGTGCACCGGCTTGCCGGCGTAGCTGATGGCGGCCGAGCCGGTGGCCTGGCGGGCGGCATGGCGCAGCACCTCTTCGGTGAAGTCCATCAGGTCGTGATGGTTCCAGTAGGCCGCATAGAACTCCATCATCGTGAATTCCGGGTTGTGCCGGACGCTGATGCCTTCGTTGCGGAAGCTGCGGTTGATCTCGAACACCCGCTCGAAGCCGCCGACGATCAGCCGCTTGAGGTACAGCTCGGGCGCGATGCGCAGGAACATCTCCTGGTCGAGCGCGTTGTGGTGGGTGATGAAGGGCCGTGCGTTGGCGCCGCCCGGAATCGGGTGCAGCATCGGCGTTTCCACTTCCATGAAGCGGTGCTCCACCATGAACTGGCGGATGGCCGACAGTGTCTTGCTGCGCGCGGCAAAGCGGGCGCGGGCCTCGTCGTCGGTGATCAGGTCGACGTAGCGCTGGCGGTACTTCTGTTCCTGGTCGGCCATGCCATGGAACTTGTCGGGCAGCGGGCGCAGGCTCTTGGTCAGCAGGCGCAGCGTGGTCACCTTGACCGACAGCTCGCCGGTCTTGGTGCGGAACAGCGTGCCTTCGGCGCCCAGGATGTCGCCCAGGTCCCAGTGCTTGAAGGCGGCGTACACCTCGTCGCCCACGTTGTCGCGCGCCACGAAGAGCTGGATGCGGCCGGTGGCGTCCTGCAGTGTGCAGAAGCTCGCCTTGCCCATCACCCGCTTGAGCATCATGCGGCCGGCCAGCGACACCGCCACGGCCTGCGGCTCCAGCTCTTCGTTGGGCGTCTGGCTGTGGCGCTGCTGCAGATCGGCGGCGCGCTCGCCGGGTTTGAAGTCGTTGGGGAAGGCGACCCCCTCGCGTCGGATCGCGGCGAGTTTCTCGCGGCGCTCGGCGATCAGCTTGTTGTCATCGGCGGCGGGCGTGGGGGTGGCTTGGTCGGTCATGCGAAGGGGGCCGAAAAGAGGGGGCGCGAAGAGCGCGCGAAGGGCGCCAGGGGCTGGGGATTCTAGGTG
>CAKZXL010000535.1 GCA_937883885.1 uncultured Aquincola sp.
AGCGCTGGGCTGGAGCTGGAACTCACCCGCCGGCAGATCCCGTTCGTGAAGTTCGGCGGCCTCAAGTTCCTGGAATCGGCCCATGTGAAGGACGTGCTGTGCGTGCTGCGCTGGGCCGAGAACCCGCGCAGCCGCATCGCCGGCTTCCGGGTGGCGCAGCTGGTGGCCGGCGTGGGCCCGGCCAACGCGCGCAAGCTGCTCCATGCGCTGGAAGCCGCCGCCGACCCCGCGGCCGCGCTGCTGGCCTGGCGCATGCCGACCGCCGCGCAGGACGATTGGCAGGCCTTTCTGGCGCTGTACGCGCAACTGCAGCAGGCGGGCAGCTGGCCCGCTGACCTGGACGCGGTGCTGCGCTGGTACGAGCCGGTGCTGCTGCGCCTGCACGACGACGCGCCCGCCCGCCAGGCCGACCTGCAGCAGCTGGCCCGCATTGCCGCCGGCCATGCCAGCCGCGAACGCTTCATCACCGAGCTGACGCTGGACCCGCCCGATGCCAGCAGTGACGAAGCCGGCCCGCCGCACCTGGACGAGGACTACCTGATCCTGTCGACCCTGCATTCGGCCAAGGGCCAGGAGTGGGCGGCGGTGCAGATCCTGAACGTGGTGGATGGCTGCATTCCTTCGGAGATGAGCACCCGCGACAGCGCGCAGATCGACGAAGAACGCCGGCTGCTGTACGTGGGCATGACGCGCGCGAAGCAGCACCTCGACCTGCTGGTGCCGCAGCGCTTTTACGTGACCGAGCAGGTCAAGCACGGCGACCGACATGTCTATGCAAGTTTGTCGCGCTTCATCCCCGAGGCCCTGGCCGCCCGCCACTTCGACCGGCTGACGCCGCTGGCCAGCGCCTCGGCCGTGGCGGCGCCTTTGGCGCTGCCGCAACGGGTGGACCTGGGCGGGCGGCTGGCGGGCCGCTGGGGATAACCGGCCGGCGCTACCATCGGCCGCCATGGACATGCAGTACCCCGCCGTGGTGGCTTGGCGGCAGGCCGTCGACAAGGGCGATCTGGGCCTCTGGGACCTCAGGCCCTGCCTGGAGACGGTGCACCATTCGCCCGCCTGGAAGCAGCGGCTGGGCTTTCCGGAACCGCATGCGTCCGACAGCACCCACTTCTGGCGCTGCCGCGTCCACCCCGACGACCTGCCGCCGATGCTGCAGGCCATGCAGGCCCATCTGCGGGGCACGGCCTCGCGCTACGAGGCCACCTTCCGGCTGCGCAGCAACGGCTCGGGCTACCGGCGGCTGCGCTCGCTGGGCCGGGTGGTGCAGTGGGGCCCGGAGGGCCATGCGCTGCGCATCATCGGCACGATGGTGGACCTGACCGAGCGGCCTGCAACGCCCGCCACTGGCCTGCCGGTGGGCCCGCGTGGCCCCACCGCCGGGCAGGCGCTGGACCAGCCCTTCCACCTGCTGCTGGACTCACCCGCGCCGGGCCTGGAGACCGCCCGCGAAGGCGAGCGCCTGCTGGGGCTGGTGGAAGACCTGCTGGCCGATGCGATGCAGCAGCTGGTTCAGCGCTGAGGTGGGCACAAGGGTGAGCGCTGGGGCCAGGCCTGCATCCAGGCCAGCAGCTGCGGCAGCGGCTGCGGGCGCGAGACGTGGTAGCCCTGGATCTCCTGGCAGCCCACCTCGCGCAGCACCGCCAGCTGTTCGGCCGATTCCACGCCTTCCGACACGGTGCGCATGCCCAGCGTGGCGGCCATGCGGGTGATGGTCTGCACGATGGCGCGGGCGTCTTCACGCAGCAGCAGTTCGTTGATGAAGGCGCGGTCGATCTTCAGGGTGTCGAACGGAAAGCGGCGCAGGTAGGCCAGCGACGAATAGCCGGTGCCGAAGTCGTCCAGCGCCACGCGCACCCCCAGGTCGCGCAGCGCCCGCAGCCGCTGCAGCACGCCGTCGATGGCGCCCAGGAAGATGGACTCGGTGATCTCCAGCTCCAGCTGCGCCGCCGGCAGGCCCGTCTCGTGCAGCACTGCGCGCACCCGGTTCACATAGTCTTCGTCGCGCAGCTGGTGGGGCGATACGTTGACCGACACCACCCGGCCTGCCAGTGCACCCGCGCCCGACTGGCAGGCCTGCAGCAGCACCCAGTGGCCGATGGCGTCGATGAGCCCGGTGTGCTCGGCCACCGGGATGAACTCCGACGGCGGCACCTCACCCAGCTCGGGGTGGTGCCAGCGCAGCAAGGCTTCGGCGCCGACGACTTGCCAGTTCCCCAGGTCCACCCGCGGCTGCCAGTGCAGGCTCAGCTGCCCACGTTCCAGCGCATGCTGCAGGCCTTGCTCCAGGTCGCTGCGGCGGCGGCTGCGTGCGCCCAGCGCCGGGGTGTAAGGCATGTAGCGGCCGCGGCCCTCGGCCTTGGCGGCATACAGCGCCATGTCGGCACGCACCAGCAGCGCGTCCACGCTGTCGCCTTGCGCGCTGGGCGCGCTTCGGGCGCTGCCAATGCTGCCGCCCAGGCGCAGCCGACGGCTGCCCAGCACCACCGGCTGCGCCAGCGCCTGCAGCAGGCGCTGCGCCAACGTGACCACCTCGTCCGCGCCGGCCGCCTGCTTCAACACCAGGGCGAACTCGTCACCACCCAGCCGCGCCACCAGATCGCCGGGGCGCACGCACTGCAGCAGCCGCTGGCCGATCACCCGCAGCACCTCGTCGCCGGCCGAGTGGCCCAGGGTGTCGTTCACCGCCTTGAAATGGTCGAGGTCGATGGACAGCAGGGTCACCGGCTCGCCGCGCTGGGCCGCTTCGGCCAGGGCCTGGCGCAAGGTGTGGCGGTTGGCCAGGCCGGTGAGCGAATCGGTATGGGCCAGCTGCTGCAGCTGCATCTGCGCCTGCCGCCGGTCTGTCACGTCGGACACCACGCCGCGCCAGCCCAGGGTGCGGCCGTGTTCGTCGATCACGCGCTTGCCTTGCACCGACAGGTGCCGCAGCCCGCCGTCGGGCCGGCGCAGGGTCAGGCCCACGTCGCGGAACGGGCGGCCGGCGTCCAGCGCGGCGCGCAGGGCGGGCAGGCCCTCCTGCACCCGATCGGCCAGGACGGCCTGCAAGGGCCGGGGGTCGGGCGCGCCGGGTACGTGGCCGAACAGCTCCAGCAGGCGCGGCGAGCCATGGCTGAGCCGGCCCTGTGCATCGGTCTGCCACAAGGCGTCGTCGGCGTTCTGCTCGAAGTCGGCCAGCAGCACGGCCAGCATGCGTTGCTGGCGCTCGGCCTGCGCCCGCGAGCGCAGCAGCGCCACATGCTTGCGCCCGGCCGACTGTGCGCCCAGCGCCAGCACCGGACCGTAGAAGCACATCAGCAGCAGCACGCCGTGGAACACCGGGTCCTTGGCCTGCGGCAGGCTGCCCAGCGCGCCGACGGTGAGCATGCCCGCCCAGGCCAGGCTGGCCAGGGGCAAGGGGCTCAGCACATAAGCGCCCGTGGCCAGCAGGCCGGCGATCAGGGTGCCCATCAGCATCTGCTGGCCGGGGCCGGCGTTGGCGAACCACAGCAGCGGCAGGGCCGACCACAAGCCGGCCAGCAGCAGCGCATGGCCGGTGGCGCGGTGCAGCGAGCGGGCGGATGCGGTGTGTGCCTGCCGGCCCTGGTGGCGCCACCAGGTGGCCATGGCCAGGGCGGCGGTGGCCATCAGCATCAGGTACCACTCCAACAGGCCGGCGGACAGCTGGTCCCGGAAGCTCCACAGCACGATGGTGGCGCAGCCGGCGTTGGTGGCCATCATCGTGGGCGTCAGTCGCGTGACCTCGCCCAGCAGCGCGGCCCGCACCCGGGGCGCTTCCACATCCGCGGCGGTGTAGAGGGCCCGAACATCCCCGAGGGCTTCCTGCCAACGCTGCGGGACCTTCCCGCCCATGAAACTGCACATCTGGCGACTCAAGTGATACATCTGAGAAAGATTGTGCCCCAAGGTTCACCTGGCCGTCGCACCCTACATCCGGCTGCGAAGCTGTCGATGAGCAGTCGGATGTCATCGACAAGGAAGTACCTCATGCAAGCCAAGAAGTTGTCTGTGCGTCTGGCCCTGTCTTTCGGGCTGCTGCTGTTGCTGCTGCTGCTGGTGGCCGGCCTGGGCGTGCAGCGCGCGGCGCAGATCCATGACGCGCTGGAGCGCATCACCGAAGTCAACAACCTGCAGGCCCGGCTTGCGGTGCAGATGCGCATCGCGGTCAACCAGGTGGCCAATTCCACCCGCAACATCCTGCTGCTGACCGATGCGGCGGACGTCCAGGCCGAACTGGCGCGCCTGAAGACCTCGCGCCAGCACTATGACGAAGCCCGGCAGCAGCTGGCTGCCACCTTCACCGGGCCCGGCACCACGCCGCAGGAGAAGGCGCTGCTCGACAAGATCGTGCAGCTGCAGTCGGCGGTGCGGCCGAAGGTGGACCAGGTGCTGCAGCTGGCCCTGAGCCAGCAGGTGCCGCAGGCCATTGCCCTGCTGCTGAAGGAGGTGACGCCGCCCCAGTCGGAGTGGCTGGCCACGCTGGGTGAACTGGCCGACCTGGAAGACAAGTTGAACGCCGAAGACGCCGCCCTGGCGCGCGAGAACTACATCAGCGGACGCAACAGTGCGCTGGCGCTGGCCCTGCTGGCGCTGGTGGTGGGCACGGTGACGGCCGTGCTCATCATCCGCGGCGTGCTGCGCCAGCTGGGCGGCGAGCCCGACGAAGCGGCCACCGTGGTGCGCCGCATCGCCTCGGGCGACCTGTCGCAGCCCATCGTGCTGCGCCCCGGGGATACCGACAGCCTGCTGGCCACGATGCAGCAGATGCAGACCTTCCTGGTGCGGGTGGTCAAGGACATCCGCTCGGGTTCCGAGAGCATTGCCACCGGTTCCAGCCAGATCGCCACCGGCAATGCCGACCTGTCGCAGCGCACCGAAGAGCAGGCCAGCAACCTGCAGCAGACGGCCGCCTCGATGGAGCAGATGAACGCGACGGTCAAGACCAATGCCGACACCGCGCGCCAGGCGTCGCAGCTGTCGGCTTCGGCCAGCGCGGTGGCGCTACAGGGCGGCGAGGTGGTGGGCCGGGTCACGGCCACCATGGGCGAGATCACCGAGGCCAGCAAACGCATCGCCGACATCATCGGCGTGATCGACGGCATCGCCTTCCAGACCAACATCCTGGCGCTGAACGCGGCGGTGGAGGCCGCCCGCGCCGGTGAGCAGGGCCGGGGCTTTGCGGTGGTGGCCGGCGAGGTGCGTTCGCTGGCTTCGCGCAGCGCCGAAGCGGCCAAGGAGATCAAGGGCCTGATCAGCCACAGCGTGCAGACCGTCGAGGCCGGTTCGCAGCTGGTGGGCGAGGCCGGCCGCACCATGGCCGACATCGTGGGCCAGGTGCAGCGGGTGAGCGACCTGCTGGGCGAGATCAGCGCCGCCACGATCGAGCAGACCAGCGGCATCGGCCAGGTGAACGATGCGGTGACCCAGCTCGACCAGGTGACGCAGCAGAACGCCGCGCTGGTGGAAGAAAGCGCCGCCGCCGCCGACAGCCTGCGCCTGCAGGCCGACCGGCTGGTGCAGACGGTGGCCGTCTTCCGCACCACGGAAACCGCTTGACGGCCTAGTACATCGCGCCGCGTGCGGTCACCGGCCACACGGCCTCGACCGTGTCGCCGCGAAAGGCCACCAGCCAGTCGTGCAGGTTGACGGTCGGGTCGCAGTGGCCCGGTATCAGCCGCAGCTTGTCGCCCAGCGCCAGCGGCGCGGCGTCGGCCGTGGTGCTGACGATCACGGTGTGCTCGTCGGAGATGCCCTTGACCTGCCAGCCCGGATGCAGCACCCGCGGCAGGCCGCAATCCACGCCGAAGGCCTTGAGGCCGCCGTCCAGCACCGCCTGGCCGGGCCGCAGGCTGATCACGCTGCACCAGCCGAAGAGGGCCTGGCCCAGCGGTGCGCTGCCTTCGGCCGGCGTGTTGGCGGCGTAGTCCACGTCCATCAGCACATAGCTGCCCGGTTGCAGCTCGGTGTACAGGCCCGAGGCGGCTTCCAGCGCATAGGTGCCGGTGCCCGCGCCGGTGACGGTGGCGCAGGGCAGGCCCGCGGCGGCCAGCGCGGCCACGGCCTCGCGCGCACGCGCGGCCGCGCCGGCAATGGCGGCCCGCCGTTCGGCCGGGCTGCGCAGGTGCTGCGCACCGCCGTGGTAGGCATGCAGCCCCGCAAAGCGCAGCCCGGGCGCGGCCGCGGCAATGGCCTGCGCCAGCGCCACCGCATCGGCCGCGCTGGTCACGCCGCAGCGGCCCTGGCCCACGTCCAGCTCCACCAACACGTCTAGACAAGTGCCGGCCGCCTGCGTGGCCTCGGCCAGCTGCTGCACCTGCAGCGGATGGTCGGCGCACACCCCCAGCCGGATGCGGCCGGCCAGCTGCGCGGCGCGCCGGGCCTTGGCCATGCCCACCAGTTCGTTGGTCACCAGGATGTCGTCGATGCCGGCGGCGGCCAGCGCCTCGGCCTCACCCAGCTTCTGGCAGCACACGCCCTGGGCGCCGGCGGCGATCTGGCGCTGCGCCAGCGCGGCGCACTTGTGGGCCTTGGCATGCGGTCGCACCCGCACACCGGCCTGGTGGGCATCGCCATGCACGCGTGCGATGTTGGCGTCCATCACGTCCAGGTCGACCAGCAGCGCGGGCGTGTCGACCTCGGCCAAAGGGCGGCCGGCCTGGGC
Organism: uncultured Aquincola sp.; assembly: GCA_937883885.1. Next base: position 6,662 of record CAKZXL010000535.1, read on the forward strand.
CGGTGCCGCGGGCACGGTGCGGGGTGGCGTTACAGCCTGGGACGAAGCGGCGGTGTTCATGCGGCCATTGTGTGTCGCGGCGGCGTGGCGGCGGGCCCGGTACTTGCAAACCCCGCTGACCCCGGCCCGCGTGGCCGCTATGCTGTACCAGGCCATCCGTTGCGGGCCGCTGCCGTGAACACCCGATTCCTTGAAACGCTTGTCGTGCTGGCGCGTGTGCGCAGCTTCCGTGAAACCGCGCAGGTGCTCAATGCCACGCAGGCGGCCATCTCGCAGCGCATCGCCAGCCTGGAAGACGAGCTGGGCACCGAGCTGGTGGACCGCAGCTCGCGCCGCCTGGTGCTCACCCAGGCCGGCGAAAAGGTGGCCCGCCATGCGCAGCGCATCCTGCAGCTGGAACGCGAGCTGGTGCACAGCACCCGGCCCGATGCACCGCCCGCCGGCCGTGTGCGCATCGGCACCATCGAGTCGGTGGTGCATACCTGGCTGTCGCCTCTGATCCGGCTGCTGGCCGAGCGGCACCCGCAGGTGAACCCCGACATCACGGTGGACACGGCGCGCAACCTGCAGGACCAGTTCCGCCAGCGCAAGCTCGACCTGATGATCCAGAACGACCCCTATGCCGAAGCGGTGGGCACCCTGGACTACAGCGTGACGCCGCTGTGCGAATTTCCGCTGCGCTGGGTGGGCCGGCCCGACCTGGTGCCGGCTTCGGGCATCGTCACCATCGAAGACCTGGAACGGGTGCCGGTGCTCACCTTCAGCAAGACCAGCAGCCCGCAGGCGCATGTGCGGGCCCTCTTCATCGACCGCGACGTGGAGCCGCGGGTGTGCAGCTTTCCGTCGGTGGAATCGATCATCCAGCTGGTGCGCGACGGCTACGGCATCGCGGCGATACCACCGGTGTTCGTGCACGACCAGCTGCAGCGGCGCGAGCTGTTCCAGTGCGACGGGCCCCGCCTGCCGCCGATGGCCATCACGGCCATCAGCGAGCGGGGCGCCTGCTCGGCCGTGCGCGAGACGCAGGCCGTGGTGTGCGAGGTGGTGACCCGCTACTGCGAGCGGGTGGGCCCGGAATGGGCCCGGCCACTCACGTCGGTTCCTTGATGCTGCAGTTGGCGTCGGAGTAGGGCCCCGACACCTTCACCCAGTTGGCGTCCACCGCCTCCGGGTTGCACATCGTCTTGCCGGTGGTCTTGTGCTTCCACACGAAGTACAGGCTGGGTTGCGCGGTCGCGGTGCCGGCGATGCCGGCCAGCGCCAGCGCGGCGGTGGCGAGGGTGAGCTTGAGGTTCATGGCTGGTCCTTGTGCAGGGTGTGGTGCGGCGCAGGCCTCACTTGTAGATCAGCGAGTTGCCGACCACGGTGAGCAGGGCCTTGCCCTGGGCGACGATGGCGGTGCGGTAGGCCTCGAAGCGGGCGTCGGTCATCGCGTTGTCGTCGCGGGTGCCGCCGCCGGTGTTGGCCGTGCCGCCGAAGAAGTTGGTCATCACCGGCACGTGGATATGGCCGGCCGGAATGTCCAGGCGGAAGGTGTCGCGCAGCAGCGTGTTGCGGTAGGCACTTTCGTTGGACAGGTAGTCGCCGCCGCCGCCCTGGCGCGAGCAGGTGGCCAGGCTGGGTGCCACCACGGTGCTCACGTCGGGCATCAGGTTCATCACGCCGTTGGAAGGCACGCTGACCGTGGCCACATCGTTGCAGTCGGGGAAGTAGGCGTAGTTGGTGTGCCAGGTGACGTTGAAGCCTTCGGTGCCTTCGCTGGTGGCGCCCGGCGGGCGGGCGATGCCCGTCTGCGTGCGGCCGGTGACCATGGCCGGCATCGGCAGCGAAGCGGTGGTGAACTGCGGCGGGTAGTCCTTCATCCAGGCGGTGGCGGCGTCGTAGCCCAGCCAGCGCTGCGGCGGGTTGATGTTGCAGCCCGAGCCTGCCAGCGTGATGGGCGCGGCCCCCGGCGTGGTGACGGTGCCGATGGGCAGCACGTAGCTGGGCAGCCGGGTGGCGCCGGCCGGGCAGTACACGATGCCGTCGTTGCCCGCTGACGAGCCGTGGAAGCGGCCGTTCCACTGCTCCAGGTTGAACACGTTGGCACTGCCCTGGCTCATGGTGATGGAGGCATCCACCCGCTTGGGGCCGGGCTGGAAGTAAGGCGCCAGCGTGTCTTCCTGCATGCCCTTGTTGAAGGGGTCGTAGCTCACCGGCAGGATGTAGGCCTCCACGTGCATCACGCTGCCGTCGGCCAGCGTCACCTCCTTGCCGTCCATCTCCAGCGCGGTGGCGCCTGAAGGATTGCCGTTGCGCAGGCCGGTGTTGGGCGTGCCCGGCACGCCCAGCGTGAAGGTGTCGAAGCCGCTGAGGATCATGCGGCGGTACTTCTTGCCCGAAGGGGCATTGCCTTCGGGCAGGTTGATGTCGTACTGCCCGCGCGAGGCACGTTCGAGCTGCCATTGCAGGTCGTCGGTCTCGGCGGCGGTCATCGCGAAGGCGGGCTTCCACTGCCGCAGCGCCTTGGTCATCTGCACGCGGGCCCAGTACAGCATGCGGTCGTCGCTGTTGGGCAGCACGCTGCCCGCGGGCGAGGCACGGCGGCCCTGCACGCGGTCGACCGCGGCCTTCCACAGCGCCAGGCCTTCGGCCTTGACCAGGTCCACCGCCTGCGCGTAGCTGGTGACGGTGGTGGTGCCGCCGGCGCCGCACAGCTTGGTGGCAAAGGCCGGCGCAAAGCTGTCGAAGCCGGTGTCCTTGAGGATGCGGTCGGCCAGCGGCGTGGCATTGCTGCCCACCACGTTGGCGCCGCTGAAGGGCAGCGGCGTCTGCAGCCGCTGTTCTTCGTAGGCCAGGGCCACGCTGGTGTCCACGCTGCAGGCCACGGTGGGTGCGGGGGCGGGCGGCGGCGGGGCGGTGGTGTCGTCGCCATCGTCGCTGCCGCCGCAGGCGGCCAGCAGCACGGCGGCCGCCAGCGCGGTGAGGTGGGGGGTGAGGTGCGGGGTGAAGGGGGCCTGCAGCCGCGCGTTCCTGGGCGCGGGGCGGGGCGAGGGTGGGGCTTGCAACATCGTGACTCCTACTGGCATTTGCTTCGACTACTTGTCGGCGCGGCGCGCCGATCTCCTGCAACGCGGGTCGTGGTGGTCAATCGATACGCAGTCCCTCCCCTGAACCTGGGTGCGGGCGCGGGCTATGAAGCCAGCACCACCAGCACCTGGTCCTCTTCCACCATGTCGCCTTCGGCCACATGGACGGCCTGCACGGTGCCGGCGCAGGGCGCGGGCAGCGGGATTTCCATCTTCATCGACTCCACCACCAGCAAGGTGTCGCCTTCGGCCACGGCCTGGCCGGCCACGGCTTCGATCTTCCAGATGCGGCCGCTGACGTCGGCCTTGACTCGGGTTTCAGGCACGGTGGCTCTCCTGGGTGGGGGCGGCGCCGGGCGCCTGCAGCTGCACGCCATCGGCCTGCAGCGCTGCGCGCAAGGTCTGCGCGAATTCAAGGGCGCCGGGCTGGTCGCCGTGGATGCACAAGGTGTCGGCGCGCAGGGGCACGCTGTTGCCGCTGAGCGCGGTGACCGAGCCGGCCAGCATCTGACGCACCTGGGCCAGCGCCTGGCCGGCGTCTTCGATCATGGCGCCGGGCGTGCCGCGCGGCGACAGGCTGCCGTCGTCCTGGTAGCTGCGGTCGGCAAACACCTCGGAAGCGGCGCGCAGGCCGATGGCTTCGGCGGCGCGGATCATCTCGCTGCCTGCCAGGCCGAAGAACACCAGCGTCGGGTTCACGTCGCGCACGGCCTGCACCAGCGCATCGGCCAGCTTGCGGTCCTTGGCGGCCATGTTGTAGAGCGCGCCATGCGGCTTGACGTGGTTGAGCCGGCCGCCGGCTGCCTGGGCAAAGCCCATCAGCGCGCCCACCTGGTACACCGTCATCGCATAGGCGTCGGCCGGCGAGACCTGCATCACCCGCCGGCCGAAGCCTTGCAGGTCGGGCAGGCTGGGATGCGCGCCCACCTTCACGCCCTTGGCCAGCGCCGCCCCCACCACGCGCCGCATGGTGGGCGGATCGCCCGCATGAAAGCCGCAGGCGATGTTGGCCGAGGTGACGTGGTCGAGGATGGCGATGTCGTTGCCCATGGTGTAGGCGCCGAAGCCTTCGCCCATGTCGCAGTTCAGGTCCAGGGTGGGGGTCATGCGGGTTCTCCGGCGGTGCCGATCAGCTGCGCCTGCAGCGCCTGCAGCAGTTGCTCGCGCTCCAGGTGCAGGGCCTGCGCCTCGGCCAGCGTGATGGGCACGAAGCGCAGCGCCTGCTTGGGGGCCAGCTGGGCCAGCAGCGGCAGGTCGACGCTGGCCACGTGGGCGATCTTGGGATAGCCGCCGGCGCTTTGCCGCTCGGCCATCAGCACGATGGGCTGGCCGTCGGGCGGCACCTGCACGGTGCCGAAGGCCACGCCTTCGGAAATCAGCTCGGGCCCCGGCAGCCGCGGCAGCGCCGGGCCTTCCAGCCGGTAGCCCATGCGGTCGGATTGCGGGCTGAGGCGGTACACCGCGGCGGCCATCTGCGCCAGCGCTTCGGCGCTGAAGAGGTGCGCATGCTCGCCGGGCACCACGCGCACCGGCGTCACCGCCTCGGCGGCGGCCAGCGGCACCGGCACCGCCAGGTCGCCCGGCAGGGCGGCCGGTGCCAGCGGGCGCGGCGCAGGGCCGATGGGCAGCACATCGCCCTTGCGCAGCGCGCGGCCGGCAAAGCCGCCGAAGCCGCCGCGCACGAAGGTGCTGCGGCTGCCCATCACCGGCGCCACCGCAAAGCCGCCCTGCACCGCCAGGTAGCAGCGCAGGCCGTTGATGCGCTTGCCGAAGTCCAGCTGCGTGCCGGCGGGCAGGTGGACGCGCTCATACATGGGCAGCGGCTCGCCGCCCACTTGAGCCGACAAGTCGGCCCCGCACAGTGCGATGCAGGCTGCCTGCTCGAAGCGCAGGCAGGGGCCCATCAGCAGGATCTCCAGCGTGGCCTCGTCCTCGGCATTGCCGGCCAGCAGGTTGGCCACGCGGTGCGAGAAGTCGTCCATCGCGCCGCCCACCGGCACGCCGTAGCGCTGCCAGCCCCAGCGGCCGCGGTCCTGCAGCTGCGTCTGCGCGCCGGGCTTGATCACGGTGATGCCGCTCATGCCGCCTCCGTGGTCAGCAGGTGCCGGTAGGTGGCCTCGTCGATCGGCACGAAGCGGATCGCATCGCCCGGGCCCAGCAGGCAGGGCGGCTCGGTGCCCGCGTCGAACAGCTTGAGCGGCGTGCGGCCGATGATGTTCCAGCCGCCGGGCGTGTCCAGCGGGTAGATGCAGGTCTGGTCGCGCGCGATGGCCACCGAGCCCGGCGGCACCGAGGTGCGCGGCGTGGTGCGGCGCGGCATCTGCAACGCCGGGTCCAGCCCGCCGATGAACGGAAAGCCCGGCGCAAAGCCCAGCATGTACACCACGTGCGGCGATGCGCCGTGGCGGCGGATCACTTCGTCGGTGGGCAGGCCGCGCTGGCGCGCCACGTCGTCCAGGTCGGGGCCGGCCTCGCCGCCGTACCACACCGGCACCTCGAAGCTGCGGGCCGGGGTGGCCTGGGCATCGAGGTCCATCTCCAGCCGCTGCAACAGCTGCAGGCGCAGGCGGTCATGCGGCGTGCCGCCGCTGCCGGGCACCTGCTCGGGCCGGTAGTGCAGCGTCACGGTGCTGAAGGCGGGCACCACGTCGTGCACAGCGCGCAGCGGGTGCTGCAGCAGGTGGTTCACGAAGGCATGCACCCGGTGGCTGATGCGCAGGTCCACGCTGTCGCCGAAGCCCACCAGCAGCGCGCTGTCGCCCACCGGCTCGATGCGCCAGCCGGCCATCACAGCGCTCCTTCGGGCGTGGGCATGGCGGCCACCAGCTCGGCCTGCTGGCGCTGCACCCAGCCGGTGTCCACGCGGCCGGCGCGGAAGTCCGCATGCGCCACCACCGCCTGCAGGAAAGGCAGGTTGTGCCGCAGGCCGCCCACCTCGCTGGCGGCAAGGGCTTCGGCCAGGCGGGTGAGGGCGGCTGCACGCGACTCGCCCCAGACGATGAGCTTGGCGATCATCGGGTCGTAGTACGGGGTGATGCGGTCGCCTTCGCGCACGCCGGTGTCCACCCGCACATCGGCCATCTGCTGCGGCAGTGCAAAGCGGCTGAGCAGGCCCGGCGAAGGCATGAAGTTGCGCGCCGGGTTCTCGGCATACAGCCGGCATTCGATGGCGGCGCCGCGCGGCACGATGTCGGCCTGCGCCACCGGCGTGAAGCTGCCTGCGGCCAGGCGGATCTGCGCCTGCACCAGGTCCCAGCCGGTCACCATCTCGGTCACCGGATGCTCGACCTGGATGCGGGTGTTCATCTCCAGGAAGAAGAAGTCCAGCGTGTCGGCATCGACGATGAATTCCACCGTGCCCGGGCCGCGGTAGCGCTGGTGCTCGGCCAGGGACACGGCGGCGGCCGCCATGCGCTGGCGCAGCGCGTCGGGCAGGCCGGGGGCGGGGCTTTCTTCCACGATCTTCTGGAAGCGGCGCTGCACCGAGCATTCACGCTCGTGCAGGTGCACCGCGGTGCCGTCGCCATGGCCGAAGACCTGGATCTCGATGTGCCGGGCGCGTGGCACCAGGCGCTCCAGGTACACCGTGCCGTCCTTGAAGGCCTTGTCGGCCAGCTGCTGGGTGGCACCCACCGCGGCCAGCAGCTGGTCAGGTGCGTCGACCCGGCGCATGCCGATGCCGCCGCCACCGCCGGTGGCCTTGACCAGCAAGGGGTAGCCCACGTCGGCGGCCGCCTGCTCGATGCCCTCGAGCGCGCCCAGTGCAAAGCGGCGGCTGCCCGGCAGCACCGGCACGCCAGCCGCCTCGGCGATGGCGCGGGCGCGCTGCTTGTCGCCCATGTCCTCGATGCTGGCGGGCCGCGGGCCGATCCAGCTGATGCCGGCGGCTTCGGCCGCGCGGGCAAAGGCCGTGTTCTCCGACAGGAAGCCGTAGCCCGGGTGCACCGCGTCGGCGCCGTGCGTGCGGGCGGCCTGCAGGATGCGGTCGGCGTCCAGGTAGCTTTGCGCCGCCGGTGCGGGGCCGATGGCTTCGGCCGCGTCGGCCATCTGCACATGCAGGGCCTGGGCATCGGCCTCGGAGTACACGGCCACCGTCTGCAGGCCCAGGGCCCGGGCGGCGCGGATGATGCGGCAGGCGATCTCGCCGCGGTTGGCGATGAGGATGCGTTTCATGGGGGTCGAGAAGGGTGGGTCAGCCCATGGCGCCGGGCAGCACCATCACGATCTGCGGGAACACGGTGATGAGCACCGTGGCCACCACCAGCAGCAGGAAAAACGGCAGCGCCATGCGCGCCAGCGTGAACAGCTGCAGCCCGGTGATGCCCTGGATGACGAACAGGTTGAAGCCCACCGGCGGCGTGATCTGCGCCATCTCCACCACCAGGATCAGGTAGATGCCGAACCACAGCGGGTCGATGCCGGCGGCCTGCACCGCGGGCATCAGCACCGCGCTGGTGAGCACGACGATGGAGATGCCGTCGAGGAAGCAGCCCAGCAGCACGAAGAACACCGTGAGCACCGCCAGCAGCCCGTAGGCCGACAGGCCCAGCGACGAGATCCAGGCCGCGACGTTGGCCGGCAGGCCGGTGAAGCTCATCGCGCTGGTGAGGTAGGCCGCACCCAGCAGGATGAAGGTGATCATGCAGCTGGTGCGGGCCGCGCCCATCAGGCTGGCCACGAAGCTGGCGCGGTTGAGCGAGCCGCCCAGCCCGGCGATCAGCAGCGAGCCGATGACGCCGATGGCGGCCGCCTCGGTGGCGGTGGCCACGCCGGCATAGATGGAGCCGATGACCCCGGCGATGAGCAGCCCCACCGGCGCCAGCAGCCGCAGCCGCGCAAAGCGCTGGCCCCAGGACACGGTTTCTTCTTCTTTGGGTATCTGGTCGGGGTGCCGCCAGGCCCACAGCGCGATGTAGCCCGAGAACAGCAGCATCAGCAGCATGCCGGGCAGGATGCCGGCGGTGAACAGCTTGACGATGGACACCTGCGCCGCCACGCCGTAGACGATCATCACGATGGAAGGCGGGATCAGCAGCCCCAGCGTGCCCGCACCGGCCAGCGAGCCCACCGCGATGCCTTGCGCATACCCGCGCGATTGCAGCTCGGGCAGCGAGATCTTGCCGATGGTGGCCGCGGTGGCGGCCGACGAGCCGCTGACCGCCGCGAAGATGCCGCAGCCCAGCACGTTGACGTGCAGCAGCCGGCCGGGCAGCTTCTGCACCCAGGGCCCCAGGCCCGAGAACATGTCTTCGGCCAGCCGCGTGCGGTACAGGATCTCGCCCATCCAGATGAACAGCGGCAGCGCGGTGAGTGCCCAGCTGGCGGTGGAGCTCCAGCCGGTGGTGGCGAACAGCACCCCGGGCGGCGCCGAGGTGAACAGCATCAGCCCGGCCAGGCCGCAGGCGATGAGGGCCAGCGCCACCCACACACCCAGGCCCAATAGCAGGAACAGCACCGCCATCAGCACGGCGGCTTGCGCAAGATCGCTCACGGGGCGGCCTCTTGTAGAAGGATGAAAAGCGCTATTCGGTGCGCGCCACGTCGGCGCCGGCATCGGGCAGCGGCCGGCCGGTGATGCAGCGCAGCAGGCGGTCGGCCAGCATCAGCGCCAGCAGCGCCATGCCCACCGCCATCGACAGCTGCGGAATCCACAGCGGCACCTTCACCATGCCCTGCGCCACTTCGTCGAACTGCCACGAGTCGTAGACGAACATCGTGGTGTGGAAGGCCGCCCAGCCCGCCAGCGCCACGCCGATGGCCGAGGCCAGCAGCTCGAAGGCCTTGTGCAAGGTCTTGGGCAGGAACTGCAGCACCAGCGTCACGCGGATGTGATCACCATGCCGCATGGCATACGGCAGCGCCAGGAAGGCGCTGGCGGCCATGGCCCAGGCCGCGAAGTCGTCGGCCGCGGGAATCTGCTGGCCGGCCAGCCGGGCCACGATCTGCGCGGTGATCACCACGCCGATGGCGGCCAGCGATACCGCCGAAGCAGCGCCCGAGAGGCGGGCCAGTCGGTCGAGCAGGGACATGGCGGGCTCAGCGGCGGTAGGCTTCCAGCACTTTGGCGCCGTCGGGGCCGGCCTTCTTCAGCCATTCGTCGGCCATGGTCTCGCCGATCTTCTTCAGCTCGGGCGCCATCGCCGGCGGCACCGGGTGCACGGTGATGCCCTTGCTGGCCAGCGTCTGCGTCAGCTTGGCGGTGAGTTCACGGCCCATCTGCCAGCCGCGGGCTTCAGCCTTCTTGCCGGCGTCCATCACGGCCTGGCGCTGCTCGGCCGGCAGCGCCATCAGCGCGCGCTTGTTGGCGATGACGATGGCCTGCGGAATGAAGGCCTGCACGTCGTAGTAGTGCTTGACGTAGTCCCAGGCCTGGGTGTCCACGCCGGTGGCCGGCGAGGTGATCATCATGTCGATCACGCCGGTGGAAAAGGCCTGCGGCACCTCGGCCGTCTGGATGGTGGTGGGCACCGCGCCCATCAGCGTGACCATGCGGCTGGTGGAGGCGCTGTAGGCGCGAAAGCGCGCGCCTTTCAGGTCGGCCACGGTGTTGACCGGCGTCTTGGTGTAGATGCCTTGCGGCGGCCACGGCGCGCCATACACCAGCACCACGCCCTGCTTGTCCAGCCGCTGCGCGATCTGCTCGCGTGCGGCCTTCCACAGCTTCTCGGTGGCGTCGAAGGAGTTGGCCAGGAAGGGCACGCTGTCGATCTCGAACATCGGGTCTTCATTGCCCAGGGCCGACATCAGGAACTCGCCGATGGGCACGATGCCCTGCTGCACGCCGCGCTTCACTTCGGGGCGCTTGAGCAGCACGCTGTTGCTCTGCACCTTGAACTCGAGCTGGCCGTTGGTGGCTGCCTTCACCTCGTCGGCGAACTGGCGCACGTTCTGCGTCAGGTAGTTGGCATCGGGCTGCTCGGCCGACAGGTTCCAGGTGGCGGCCTGGGAGGCCAGGGTGCACAGCGCAGCGGCGGTGGCAACGATCAGGCGTTTCATCGGTGTCGTCCTCGTCAAGAAGGTGGGCTTGCGAGCGACTGTCGGGCAAGGGCTGGGCAGCGTCCAACGAGAAATGTTTAAGGGCGATGACAAGTTTTGGTGATGCTGGG
>CAKZXL010000536.1 GCA_937883885.1 uncultured Aquincola sp.
ACCGGAAGCCGGTTTGGCGGGCGGTTCGGCGCGGGCGATCTGCGGGGTCACCGGCTCGATCTGGTTCTCGCGCATGTAGTCGTTCATCTCGCGCCAGCCTGCAAACACCGCGGCCTTGTCGGCCTTCTTGTTGAGCGTGTAGCAGTCTTCGATGGCGCGGGCCGCATGGCGGCAGGCGGCGCCGATGGCCTTGCCCTCGGCCTCCTTGCGCTGGGCCTGCAGCTCCGGCGTCTCGATGCCCAGGCGTTCGCACCCGGCCAGGGCCAGGGCGGCGAGCAGCATCAGCGGGGCAAGGGGGCGGGGCATGGTGGGCGCAAGACGGTGAGGGGCGGACCCTTCCGTTTTCGGCCCACCCGGGGGCGACTTGAACGTAACCCTAGCGGGCCATGGCCAGCAGGCGGGCCACCCGCTCTTCGGTCGAAGGATGGGTGCTGAACAGGCCCCGCAGCCCGCCACCCGACAGCGGGTTCATGATCATCATCTGGGCCGTAGCCGGGTTGCGCTCGGTGGTTTCGAACGGGATGCCGCGGGCGTAGTTGTGGATCTTCTGCAGCGCGCTGGCCAGCGCCTGCGGGTCGCCCGAGATCTCGGCGCCGCCACGGTCGGCCTCGAACTCGCGCGCACGGCTGATCGCCATCTGGATCAGGCTGGCCGCCAGCGGCGCCAGCAGCATCACCAGCAGGCCGGCGATCGGGTTGGCCGGGCGGCCTTCGCTGTCGCGGCCACCGAAGAACATCGCGAAGTTGGCCAGCATCGAGATGGCACCGGCCATGGTGGCGCTGATGGTGCTGATCAGGATGTCGCGGTGCTTCACATGCGCCAGCTCGTGCGCCATCACGCCGCGCAGCTCGCGGTCGCTGAGCACGCGCAGGATGCCGGTGGTGGCAGCAACGGCCGCGTTGTCGGGGTTGCGGCCGGTGGCGAAGGCGTTGGGCGCGTCTTCTTCGATCAGGTACACACGCGGCATCGGCAGCTGGGCGCGCTGCGCCAGCTCGGCCACCATGCGGTAGAACTGCGGCGCGGTGGATTCGTCCACCTCGCGGGCGTTGTACATCTTCAGCACCAGCTTGTCGCTGAACCAGTAGCTGAAGAAGTTCATGCCCAGCGCCACGATGAGCGCGATGGTCATCCCGCTGCGGCCCCCGATGAGGCCGCCGATGGCCACGAAGAGCGCCGTGATCGCCGCCATGAGGACGGCGGTTTTCAGCAGATTGAACATGTGAACATTCCTTTCGTCGTGCCGTGCGGCACCCTGGCTGCAATAGATGCGGCCCGGCGGCGGGAGTTCAATCTGCGGTGTGCGCCGCCTGCTGCGGCACGGCCAGGCGCGTGCCGGCGGCAATCGGCCGCGCCTGCAGCACGGCGGCCGCTGGCTGGCGCTTGCCGCCCGGGCGCTGCAGCTGCAACAGCGCCAGCGCGCCTTCGCCGCAGGCCACCTGCAGCTCGCCGGCTTCGGCCACCAGCACCGTGCCGTGGGCGGCGCCGGCCACGCCCGGGCGCACGGCGGCCTGCCACACCTTCAGCGTCTCGCCTTCGCACTCGAAGCTGGCACCGGGAAACGGGTCGAAGGCCCGCACGCGGCGGCCGATCAGCTCGGCCGTCAGGCGCCAGTCGATGGCGGCCTCGGCCTTCTCGATCTTGTGCGCATAGGTCACGCCTTCGGCCGGTTGCGGCGTGCGGTGCAGGCCGCCGCAGGCCGCGGCTTCCAGGGCTTCGACGATCAGCCGGCCGCCGAGCGCGGCCAGGCGGTCGTGCAGCGTGGCGGTGGTGTCGTCGGGCGCGATGGTCACGCGCTCTTCCATCAGCATGTCGCCGGTGTCCAGGCCGGCGTCCATCTGCATGATGGTGATGCCGGTCTCCGTGTCGCCCGCCTCGATGGCGCGGTGGATGGGCGCGGCGCCGCGCCAGCGCGGCAGCAGCGAGGCGTGGATGTTCAGGCAGCCCAGGCGCGGCAGATCCAGCACCCACTGCGGCAGGATGAGGCCATAGGCCGCCACCACCAGCACATCCAGCGCCGCGTCGCGCAGCGCCTGTTCGCCCAGGCGGGCTTCGTCGGGGTATTTGCCGTCCAGCTTCAGGCTGCGTGGCTGGGCCACGGTCATGCCGTTGGCCAGCGCGTACTGCTTGACGGGTGAGGCCTGCAGCTTCATGCCGCGGCCGGCCGGGCGGTCGGGCTGGGTGAGCACCAGCGGCACGCTGAAACCCGCCTCGTGCAGCCGGGCCAGCGCCACCTGCGCAAACTCGGGCGTGCCGGCAAAGCCGACGCGCAGCTTGGCGCCGGTCACCGCTCCTCTTCCCGCGTTTTCTTGAGCATCTTGCTCTTGATGCGGTTGCGCTTGAGCGGGCTGAGGTATTCGACGAACACCTTGCCCATCAGGTGGTCCATCTCGTGCTGCACGCACACGGCGGTCAGGCCCTCGGCCTCGAACTCGTAGGGCTGGCCGTCGCGGCCCAGCGCGCGCACCTTCACGCGGGCATGGCGCTCCACCTTGTCGTAGATGCTGGGCACCGACAGGCAGCCTTCGTCGCCCAGCATCATCTCGGTGCTGCGCTCGATGATCTCGGGGTTGATCAGCACCTGCGGCTGGTCATGCGTCTCGGAGGTGTCCATCACGATGACGCGCTCATGCACGTCCACCTGGGTGGCGGCCAGGCCCACGCCGTCCGAGGCGCGCATCGTCTCCAGCATGTCGTCGGCCAGTTGGCGGATGCGGTTGTCCACCTCCTTGACCGGCTTGGCGACGGTGTGCAGGCGGGGGTCGGGGTAGCGGAGGATGGGAAGCAGGGCCATGGGGGTGCGTGATCGCCGGCTGTGGCAGCCCGGTGCGGCTGCGTGCGCAAGGTGCCACAAATGGGCACTTTCGTTGCGATATCAAGGGTCTATGGGCACAATCTGCGGCAACATGTGAGCATTTCCGCGGCCCGGTCAAGGCCACGTTCGCTGGTGCAGTCGCAGACCGTTCGGCAACCCGTGATTTTGCACCGTCGGTTTCGGTCGTGATGCAAGCCCCCGGAGATCCCCTTTCATGATTCGTCGCTCTCTGCGCCCGCGCCTTGCCGGCCCCTTCGCCGGACCTCTTCGCGCCGGTGCGGGCGTGCTGGCCCTGGCAGCGGCCGCTGCGGCCAGCGCCCAGGTCAACCTGCCGGTCACGCCCGCCCAGCGCAGCACGGCGCAGCAGGTCGCCCAGCAGGGCGTGCCCTTCGAGGAACTGGCGCCCGATGCGCCCGATACCTACACCGTCAAGCCGGGCGACACGCTGTGGCGCATCTCGGGCCTGTTCCTGCGCAAGCCCTGGCGCTGGCCCGAGCTGTGGGGCATGAACCTGGCCGACATCCGCAACCCGCACCTGATCTACCCCGGCCAGATGCTGTGGCTGGACCGCAGCGGCGACCGCGCCCGCCTGCGCGTGGGCCAGCCGGTGGGCGGTGCCGGCAGCGGCACGGTCAAGCTGTCGCCGCGGGTGCGCAGCGGCCCGGTGACCAACGACGCGATTTCTTCGGTGCCGCTGCACCTGATCGCCCCGTTCCTGAACGAGGCGGTGGTCTTCAACAACGACGAGCTGGGTGGGGCGCCGCGCGTGGTGGCCGCGCCCGAGGGCCGGGTGCTGATGTCGCGCGGCGAGCTGGCCTATGTGCGCGGCGACCTGGGCGGCCTGCGCGACTGGCGGCTGTTCCGCGAAACCAAGCCGCTGCGCGACCCCGAGACGCAGGAAGTGCTGGGCCATGAGGCGCGCTTCGTGGGTACCGCCGAATTCGTGCGCCCCGGCGACACGGTGGCCACCGCCGACGGCAAGGCCCAGGTGGTGCCCGCCACGGTGCGCATCGTCAGCAACCGCGAAGAAGTCGGCATCGGCGACCGGCTGGCGCCGGTGCCTTCGCGCGACTTCAGCAGCTATGCGCCGCATGCGCCGGCCAACCCGGTCAACGGCCGCATCATCGCCATCTACGGCGACGCGCTGAGCGCGGGGCAGAACCAGATCGTCTCGCTGAACCGCGGCTCGGCCGACGGCATGGAGCGCGGCCATGTGCTGGCGCTGTGGCAGCGCGGCGCCACCACGGTGGACCGCAGCGACCCCGACCGTGCGGTGATGCAGCTGCCCGATGAGCGCAACGGGCTGCTGTTCGTCTTCAGCGTGTTCGACCGTGTGTCGTACGCGCTGATCCTCCAGGTGCAGGCGCCCGTGCGGGCCGGCGATCGTTTCACCCAGCCCGACTAGGCCTGCGGCCATGACCGACCCGAATGAAGTCGGGGCATGGCTGAGGTTGACGGCCGGGGAAGGACTGGGCCGCGCCAAGGCGCGCAAGCTGCTGGCCGCGTTCGGCAGCGC
>CAKZXL010000537.1 GCA_937883885.1 uncultured Aquincola sp.
CGCCTTGCCGGCCGGCGCGCCGCAAGCCCAGGTGACGGTGACCGGCCTGCTGCGCTTCAGCGAAGCCGGCCAGTGGCTGTGGCAGCGCAACGATCCCGCGGCCGGTCGCTGGGTGGGGCGTGAAGTGCCCGCCTTGTCGCAGGCGGCCGGCATCACCGCAGCGCCTTTTTTCATCGACGTGGCGCGTGACGGCGAGCATGCTGCCGGTGCGGCGGCGCCTGCGGCCCGCAGCAATGCGGTGGACGTGCCGCAGGGCGGGCTCACCGTGCTGTACTTCAACAACAACCACCGCGGTTATGCGCTCACCTGGCTGGCGCTGGCCCTGGGCAGCGTGGTGGCGGCGGTGCTGCTGTGGCGCCACGCGCCGGCCCGCGGCACATGAGTGACCCGGGCGCGCCGGCCTTGCGGCGCGCACGGTCTTGCCCCAGGCGCCGGCCGGCCGCGTAAGCTGCCCCCTCCGCGCGGCCTGGCTGCCGCGCCTTGCGGCCCGACCGCCCCACACGCCTGAACCTGTCCATGCCCGGTTTCCGACTCGCCCCCCTGCCGCCGTGGTGGCCCTGGCGCAACAGCGCGCCCGACGAAAGCCAGGGCGGGCCCGGCGGCCCGCAGCCCGACCCCGCGCGTGGCGATTCGCCGCTGGTCGACGACCCGGCGCTGACGCCCGACGCTCGTGCCGGCCGCAGCAACCTGATGCAGCTGGTGCAGCTGCGCTGGCTGGCCGTGGGCGGGCAGCTGCTCACGGTGCTGATGGTGCACTTCGGCCTGGGGCTGGAGCTGCCCATCCTGCCGCTGCTGTGGCTGCTGGCCTCGCTGGCCCTGTTCAACGTGGTGAGCTGGCTGCGCGCCAGCAATGCGCGCCACGTTGGCCAGACCGAGCTGTTCCTGTGCCTGGGCATGGACCTGGTGGTGCTCACCGGCCTGCTGGCGCTGTCGGGCGGGGTGAACAACCCATTCCTCTTCGTCTACCTGCCGCAGCTGGCAGTGGGGGCGCTGCTGCTGCGGCCGGCCTACGCCTGGACGCTGACGCTGTTGGCCTGCGTGGCCATCGTCTTGCTGGCGCAGTGGCACCTGCCGCTGGCCTGGCCCGATGCGCCGCAGCCGCAACGCCTGTCGCTGCTGTACCTGGGCGGGCTGCTGCTGTGCTTTGCGCTGTGCGCCTCCTTGCTGGTGCTGGCGGTGGGCCGTTTCGCGCGCAACCTGCGGGTGCGCGATGCGCGCCTGGCCGCGCTGCGCCAGCGCGCCGCCGAAGAGGACCACATCGTGCGCATGGGCCTCTTGGCCAGCGGCGCCGCGCATGAACTGGGCACCCCGCTGGCCACGCTGAGCGTGATCCTGGGCGACTGGGCCCACATGGCGCCGTTCGCGGCCGAGCCCGAGCTGCGCGACGACATCGAGCAGATGCAGTCGCAGGTGCAGCGCTGCAAGGGCATCATCAGCGGCATCCTGCTGTCGGCCGGCGACAGCCGCGGCGACCGGCCGACGGCCACCACGCTCAAGTCCTTTCTCGACGAGGTGGCCCAGGACTGGCGCGAGCGGCGGCAGCAGGCCGGCTTCGTGCCCGAGCTGGGGCCGCTGCCGGCCACGCCCATCATCGCGGACACCGGCCTGCGCCAGATGGTGACCAACGTGCTGGACAACGCGCTGGAGGCCATGCAGGCCGCCGGCACCGCGCCGCCGGCCATGCCGCGGCTGCTGGCCGAATGGCAGGGCGACCGGCTGCTGCTGCGGGTGATCGACCGCGGCCCCGGCTTCAGCGAAGAGATGCTGTCGAACTTCGGCCGGCCGTACCACTCCAGCAAGGGCCGGCCCGGCGGCGGGCTGGGCCTGTTCCTCAGCGTGAACGTGGCCCGCAAGCTGGGCGGCAATGTGATGGCCTGCAACCGCAAGACCGGTGGCGCCGAAGTCACCATCGACCTGCCGCTGGCCGCGCTCACCCTGCCAGCCGATGCCGGCGTGCACCCCCGGAGCCCCGATTGAACCTGGACGACACCCAAGACGACCGCGTGCTGCTCATCATCGAGGACGACGATGCGCTGGCCGCCACCTTGTGCCGCAGCTTCGAGCGCCGCGGCTGGAGCGTGCTGCGCGCGCACGACTTCGACAGCATGCAGGCGGTGCTGGAGCAGCAGGCGCCCAGCCATGCGGTGGTGGACCTGAAGCTGGCCAACGGCAGCTCGGGCCTGGCCTGTGTGCAGGCCCTGCATGCGCACGACGACGAGATGGCCATCGTGGTGCTCACCGGCTACGCCAGCATCGCCACCGCGGTGGAAGCCATCAAGCTGGGGGCGCGCCACTACCTGGCCAAGCCGGCCAACACCGACGACATCGAGGCCGCCTTCGCCCGTACCGAAGGCGAGACCGACGTGGACATGACCAACCGCGCCACCTCGATCAAGACGCTGGAGTGGGAGCGCATCCACGAGACGCTGGCCGACACCGGCTTCAACATCAGCGAAACCGCCCGCCGCCTGGGCATGCACCGCCGCACGCTGGCCCGCAAGCTGGAGAAGCAGCGGGTGAAGTGACCGGTAGGGATTGACCGCAAGGTGCACGCCAACCGACCATGCCGCCCCAACTGGAGCGACCATGGCCACAAAGAAAGAAGCCGCCCCCACAACCGAGCCCAAGGCCAAGCCGCGCGCCAAACCCCGCGCCAAGCCAAAGGCGCCCGCCTGGAAGCGCGCCGCCCGGCCCGATGCCATCGACTTCCGCGATCGCATGTTCGCGCCCGCCATCTCCATGTGCCCGGCGCCCACGCTGTTCCCGAAGATCGCGCTGCCCATCAAGAACCAGGGCCAGACCAACGCCTGCACCGGCTTTGCGCTGTCGGTGGTGGCCGAGTACGCGCTGCGGGCCTCCAAGCGCGAGCTGGAGCCGGCCATCTCGCCTTACATGCTGTATTCCATGGCCCGGCGCTACGACGAGTTTCCGGGCTCGGTGGCCGACGAAGGCTCCAGCCTGCGTGGCGCGCTCAAGGGCTGGTTCAAGCATGGGGCCTGCATGCTCGACCTGTTTCCCGCGCTGGAGATGCCGCCGGCCGCACCCACCATCGACCAGGACTGGTGGTACGACGCGGTGCGCCGGCCGCTGGGCGCGTACTACCGCATCACGCCCACGCAGATCACGGACATGCATGCGGCGCTGAACGAAGCCGGTATCCTGTACGTGAGCTGCGCCTGCCATGCCGGCTGGGACCAGGGCATGCAGCTGCCCACCATGGCCGAGCGGCCCAGCAGCTTCGACGAGGTGTGGACCATCCCGATCGAGCCGGGCTCTGCCGCCCATGCCGGCCATGCCTTCGTCATCGTCGGCTACAACGAGCAGGGCTTCCTGATCCAGAACTCCTGGGGGCCGGAGTGGGGCTCGCACGGCTACGCCATCCTCACCTATGGCGACTGGCTGAAGAACGCGATGGACTGCTGGGTGGTGCAACTGGGCGTGGTCACGCAGGACCACCGCGAGCTGGCCCGCACCGCCACGCTGCGCACCGACGGCCGCGGCAAGGTGGCGCTGGCGCAGAGCGAGGTGCTGCGCAACCGCGAGCTGTCGCCCTTCATCATCAACATGGGCA
>CAKZXL010000538.1 GCA_937883885.1 uncultured Aquincola sp.
AAGGTCACCTTCTACGACGGCACCGAGGCCGATGCACATGTGATCAACGTGCAGCCCGAGAACGACCTGGCCGTGCTGCAGGCGCAGAAGCTGCCCGACGACCTGGTGCCCGCCACCATGCGGTCCACCGGCGACCTGCGCCCCGGCGACCGGGTGACGGCGGTGGGCTTTCCGTTCGGCATCGGGCCTTCGGTGTCACACGGCGTGGTCTCGGGCCTGAAGCGCGAATTCCGCTCGCCCGAGGGCAAGCAGGTTCTCACCAACCTGATCCAGTTCGACGCGGCGGCCAACCCGGGCAACTCCGGCGGCCCGCTGGTCACCGACGACGGCGAGGTGGTGGGCATCGTCACCGCCATCCTCAACCCGGTGCAGCAGCGCTTTTTCGTCGGCATCGGCTTTGCCGTGCCGATCGAGAACGCCGCCGCCGGGGCCGGCATGCACCCCTTCTAGGCACCAGGAGCTTCATCGATGGAAAACCAACGCAGCGCCGCCGACGTCAGCACCTTGATGGAGCAGGTGCTCTACGAGGTCAAGCGGGTGGTGGTAGGCCAGGACCGCTTCCTGGAGCGTGTGATGGTGGCCATGCTGGCCCAGGGCCACCTGCTGGTGGAAGGGGTGCCGGGCCTGGCCAAGACGCTGACGGTGAACACGCTGGCCAAGGCGGTGTCGGGCCAGTTCAAGCGCATCCAGTTCACGCCCGACCTGGTGCCGGCCGACCTGGTGGGCACCCGCATCTACAACCAGAAGAGCGGCGACTTCAGCACCTCGTTGGGGCCGGTGTTCGCCAACCTGCTGCTGGCCGACGAAATCAACCGCGCGCCCGCCAAGGTGCAGAGCGCGCTGCTGGAAGTGATGCAGGAACGGCAGGTCACCATCGCCGGCACCAGCTACCCGGTGCCCAAGCCCTTCCTGGTGATGGCCACGCAGAACCCGATCGAGACCGAAGGCACCTACCCGCTGCCCGAAGCCCAGGTCGACCGCTTCATGATGAAGGTGATCGTCGGCTACCCGACGGACGAGGAAGAATTCGTCATCGTGCAGCGCGTCACCGGTGCCCCGGTGGACGTGGTGCCGGTGGCCACCACCGAGCAACTGGCCGCGCTGCAGCAGGAATGCCGGCGCTCTTATGTCGATCCGGCGCTGATCAACTACGCCGTCAAGCTGGTGGCCGCCACGCGTGAGCCGGGCCGCTTCGGCCTGCCCGACCTGGCCAAATACATCACCTTCGGCGCCAGCCCGCGGGCCACCATCAACCTGATTGAAGGCGCGCGGGCGCTGGGCTTCTTGCGCGGCCGCAACTACGCGCTGCCCGAAGACGTGAGCGACCTGGCCGCCGACGTGCTGCGCCACCGCCTGTCGCTGAGCTACGAGGCGCTGACCGACGGCATCACCGCCGAGCACATCGTCGCGCAGATCCTGCAGAAGGTGCCCGCCCCGGCGCGTCCGCTGGAGCACCAGGACGCCAAGGTCGTGAACGGCTGAGCCGATGGACGCCGACACCACCACCGCGCCCGGCGGCACCGAGGCCCTGCTGCACCAGCTGGAGTGGACGGTGCTGCGCCGCCTGGACGGCTGGCTGCAGGGCGACTACCGCACGCTGATGCGCGGCAACGGCCTGGACCTGGCCGACCTGCGCGAATACCAGCACCACGACGACGTGCGTCACATCGACTGGAACGTCACCGCCCGGCTGCAGCAACCGCATGTGCGCCAGTTCTCCGAAGACCGGGAGCTGAGCGCCTGGTTCCTGCTGGACCTCAGCCCGTCCATCGACTTCGGCGCCCGGGTGCGCAAGCGCACGCTGTCCACCCACTTCGTCGGCGCGATGGCGCGGGGCCTGACCCGCCACGGCAACCGCGTGGGCGCGATGCTCTATGGCAGCGAGGTGGACGCGGTGATCCCCGCGCGCGGCGGCCGCCGCCATGTGCTGCACCTGCTGCACCGGCTGCAGACTCGCCCGGCCGCCAAGCTGGGCACCGGCACCCGGCTGGCCGACCTGCTGCACCGGGCGGCGGCGGTGATTCCGCGGCGGGCCAGCGTGTTCGTGGTGTCCGACTTCATCAGCGAACCGGGCTGGGACCAGCCGCTGGCGCAGCTGGCCCGCCGGCACGACGTGGTGGCGGTGCGCCTGTATGACCCGCTGGAGATGAAGATGCCCGACCTGGGCATGGTGCTGATGCAGGACGCCGAAACCGGCGAGCAGATGTTCGTGGACACCGGGGCGCGGGGCTTTCGCCAGCGCTTCGAGAAGATCGCCGCCGAGCGTGAGGCGGCCTTGATGGACGGCCTGGCCCGGGCCGGCGTGGACGCGCTGGAGCTGTCCACCGAAGATGACCTGGCGGACGCGCTGCTGCGCTTCGTCGATGCGCGCAAGCAGCGCAGCCGGCTGGCCGCCGGCGCGGTGGGCGTGAGGAGGTTTGCATGATGAACGGCTTCAACTTCCTGTGGCCCGACCTGCTGTGGCTGCTGCTGGCGGTGCCGCTGCTGGTGCTGCTGTACCTGTGGCTGCTGCGGCGGCGCAAGCGCACGGCCGTGGCCTGGGCCAGCCTGGGCATCGTGAAGGAGGCGATGGGTCGCGGCACCGCCTGGCGCCGCCACGTGCCGCCGCTGCTTTTTCTGGCCGCGCTGGTGTCGCTGCTGCTGGCCACCGCCCGCCCGGCGGCGGTGATCACACTGCCGCTGGTGGAGCAGACCATCATCCTGGCGATGGACGTCTCGGGCAGCATGCGCGCCGCCGACGTGGAGCCCAACCGCCTGGTGGCGGCGCAGAACGCGGCCAAGACCTTCATCGGCGAGCTGCCACGCCAGGTGCGGGTGGGCGTGGTGAGCTTTGCCGGCACGGCCGCCGTGGTGCAGCCGCCCACCACCAGCCGCGAGGACGTGGTGGCCGCCATCGACCGCTTCCAGCTGCAGCGCGGCACCGCCATCGGCAGCGGCATCGTGCTGTCGCTGGCCACCATCTTCCCCGATGCCAACATCGACCTGTCGCAGGTGACCGGCCAGCGGCCGATGCCCGGCGCGCTGGACGAGAAGAAGCCCGACAACGCCGCGCCGGTGGAGCCGGGTTCGTACAACTCGGCGGCCATCATCCTGCTGACCGACGGCCAGCGCACCACCGGACCCGACTCCATCGACGCCGCGCGCATGGCGGCCGACCGTGGGGTGAAGGTCTACACCGTGGGCATCGGCACCAAGGAGGGCGAAACCATCGGCTTCGAAGGCTGGTCGATGCGGGTGCGGCTGGACGAAGAAACGCTGAAGAACGTGGCCTCGGCCACGCGGGCCGAGTACTTCTATGCCGGCACCGCCGAAGACCTGAAGAAGGTCTACCAGTCGCTCGGCTCACGCCTGACGGCGCAGAAGAAGGAGACCGAGATCACCGCCCTCTTCGCCGGCCTGGGCGCCGCGCTGGCGGTGGCGGCGGCAGCGCTGTCGCTGCTGTGGTTCAACCGGGTGCTGTGAGCGGCCTTCAGTTGAAGCGGGCCACCACCGTCGGCGCCGACGCTTCCGCGGCGGCTTCGGCTGCGCTCAGCCGCTTGCCGATGACGATCACCCGCTGAACCTCGGGCTCGGCCTGCGCCGGCACGCTGGCGCGCGGCGTGGCGGCCAGCCAGGCGGCGGCCACCGCGGCGGTCATCACGAGAACGGTGGCAAGGGTGGTGGTCTTCATGGTGCGGCTCCTGATCTGTTGAAGGCAGTGTCGGCAGCGGGCCCCGGCGCCGCCAGCCGCGTGCGACGAACTGCGGGCAGCGAGGGCTGAGCTGCAGCGCAGGCTGACCGTTCACGGCGGCTCGCTACGATGCGGCACCCGTTGCTTTGTCCAGGATTGCGTTTTCATGACCGGCCACGCCCGACCCTTGGTACGTGTTTTCGTCACCGGCCTGCTGGCCGCCCTG
>CAKZXL010000539.1 GCA_937883885.1 uncultured Aquincola sp.
CCGATGGCCGCTACCCCGATGGCTTCGATGCGCAGCAGCCGCCGGGCACCCGCTCGTCGGTGGCCTGGGTGCTGCAGCATGCGTTCACGCTGGGCGCCGTGACGGTGACACCCGGCCTGCGCTGGGACCGCTACACGCTGGAAGCCGACGGCCCCGCGGCGCTGATGCGGCAGGCTGCGGGCGAACCCGCGCGCTACCGCTTCGAGCGCCACACACCCAGCCTGAGCCTGGCATGGAAGCCTGGCGCGGCCTGGTGGTTGAGCTACCGCGTGATTCAGAGCTTTCGGCCACCGCTGTTGAACGACTACTTCGGCATGGAAGCGGCCAACCCCTGCGGCGGGCTGCTTGACGGGCAGGGCGGCCAGTTGCTGCCCCATGGCTGTGGCGATGCGGTGCAGCCCACCGAATCGCTCAACCGCGAGCTGACGCTGGCCTGGACGCCGCCACGCTGGGCCTCGGGCGCCAGCACCCAGGCCCGGCTGACGCTCTACCGCATCGACTCGCGCCACCTCAACGGCGCCAGCTACCTGGCGGCCGAAGACGGCCGCGTGGTGCAGCCCTTCCGCGAGAAGCGCCGCGGCGTGGAAGTGGAAGTGCAGCACGAGCGGCGCGAGGTCTACGGCAGCTTCGGTCTGTCGCGCATCCTGGCCGAGCGCTGGCGCGACGGTCAACCGGCGCGTCCGTTCTTCGCCGGCATACCGGGCACCACCGCGAACCTGAGCCTGGGCCGCCGCTGGCAGCAGGGCCGCTGGGAAGCAGGCTGGCGGCTGCGCCAGATCTGGGACCAGAAGGTGTCGGAAGCGCGCCAGCTCAATGCCAACACCCAGTGGTGCGGCAAGGTGACTTCACAAGGCACCGTGCATGCGGCCAACACCCAGCAGGACGTGTATGCCTTCTGGCGGCCCACCGAGCGGGTGACGCTGCAGCTGGGCATCCACAACGTCTTCGACAAGCACTGGTGCCATGCCGGCGACGAACTCGGCAACGAGATCGGCCTGCAAGGCCCCGGCCGCAGCCTGCGGCTGTCGATCACCGCGCAGTACTGAAAGCACCTTGAACATGAGCCTGAAGTCGATGACCCTGGCCACCGATGGCGCCGGCCCCGGCCTGCCGGCCATGAGCCGCTGCGGGCGCTGGCGCCGCTGGGCCTGGCTGCTGGCCATGGCCTCGGCCACCGCGGCCTGCGGCGGTGGCAGCGGCGGTGGGGGCGGGCCGCTGCCGGCGGCCAGCCAGGCGCCGGTGCCTGTGCCCTCGCCGGTGCCGGTGCCTGCACCGGCGCCCGTGCCTGCACCGGCACCGGGCCCTGTTCCCGCACCCGCACCCGCGCCCGCACCCGCACCCGCACCCGCACCCGCACCCGCACCCGCGCCGGCGCCGGCGCCGGCGCCGGCGCCGGCGCCATCTCCTGCGCCTTCACCCGCGCCTGCGCCAAGCCCAGCGCCAGCGCCGGGCCCTTCGCCTGCGCCATCTCCTGCGCCGTCGCCTGCGCCCGCACCCACCCCCGCACCAGCGCCTCCACCGTCACCCGCACCCAGCCCCGCGCCGGCTCCCGCCACGGCCCAGGCCTGCCTGAACACCGCGCTCTACACCCAGGCCGGCACCGTCGCGCGCTACGAATACGCGCTGCGGCGGGGCGGGGTGGACCAGCGGGTGGAGGTCACCAGCACCGCGGAAGGCCCGGCCAGGATCGAAGGCCAGACCGCCTGGCGGCTGGCCGTGGCCGAAACCGTGCGCACACCGGGACAGCCCGACCAGCTGTCCAGCAGCCAGCATCACCTGCTGCTGGACGGCAGCCTGCTGCGGCTGCTGGCCACGCGCAGCGAGTTCGTGCAGGGCGGCGCCACCGTCACCCAGGCCATCGTGCTGTCGCCCGCGCTGCCTGAGCTGGACTTCGGCCTGGCCGCCGACAGCAGCCGCAGTGCATCGGCCAGCGCCCGCCTGAGCCTGGGCGCCGCGGCCACCACGGCCAGCACCGCCACCTGGAGCAGCGAAGCCACGCTCACCTTCACCGGCCTGGAGACGGTGCAGGTGCCGGCCGGCAGCTTTGCCCAGGCCTGCCGCTTCGAGCAGCGGCTGGTCAGTGGCGGCCACGTGCAGACCAGCCAGCGCTGGCTGGCCGCCGGCACCGGCGTGCTGCTGAAGATGACCAGCGGCAGCGACACCCAGGAACTGGTTTCCGCCCGGATCGACGGCGCACGTTGAACACCTTCACTCCCACCCCCCACCTCACCATGACGGAGCAACCCAGCGACCGGGCCCGGGCCCGCCTGTGCCAACTTTTCGACGAACTGCTGCAGCACGACGGCTTCGGCGACCTCAGCGTCGAGATGCGCATCCTCAAGCGCGGCCAGAAGGAGGTGCTGATCCGCTGCGGCAAGCAGTACCGCTACGTGGTCGACTTCGAGCCTGGGCCTGGCGCGCAGGCTTGTCTAGACAAGTAGCCGCCGCTCAACGCCCCATCACCCGCCGCACCACGGCCGGCGCGCCATCGGTGCGGTTGCCCCAGGTGCCGATGTTGGCCGCCTGCATCAAGGGCGATGCATTGCCTGCCACCGCCATCTCGGCGGCCACCTCCATCAGCTCGGGGCCGAACTGCAGCATGCGCGCTTCGGTCAGCCGCACCGAAGGCCCGGCCACCACGATGACGCCGGTGGCCGGCTCGCCGCGGCGCTGCACCGGCGCGGCCATGCTGCTCATGCCCGGCGCATAGGTTTCGCGCACCAGGCTGAAGCCGCGCTTGCGGTGCTCCTTGAGCAGCGTCATCAGCGCCTTGATGCTGCGCGGCGCATTGGGGCCGTAGCTGGCGCGGTCGCCCATGCCCTGGCGGGCCAGCGCCTGCATGGCCTGGTCTTCGGTCAGCGTCATCAGCCAGGCATGGCCGGCGGCGCTGCAAGACAGGTTCAGCTCGATGCCCATGTCGGGGTCGTAGCGCAGGCCCGAGCGGGCCCCCTGGGCCTTGGCCACCAGCGTCAGCCGCTCACCGTCGACGATGGCCAGCCGCACCAGTTCTTCCGTGCGCTCGGCCATGCGGTTGATCAGCGGCTGGGCGATGTCCACCACGCCCGACTTGCTCAGGAAACTCAACCCCAGCGAAGCCAGCTTGCTGGTGAGCGCATAGCTGCCGCGCAGCGGCAGCGCACGCACGTAGCCATAGCCGATGAGCTCCTGCAGCGTGCGGTGGCAGGCGCTGCGCAGCTGGTTCAGGTCGGTGGCGATGGCGGCCAGCGGCGCCCCGTCGGGACGGGCGGCCAGGTATTCGATGATGGCGATGGACTTCTCGAGGGCTCCGCTCACGCTGCTTGTGTCTCCTGGCAATGCCATTCAAGTTTTGAACGATTTCAAGAATATTGGAATGGTTTTGAGCTTCGCTGGCAACCTTCGGTCCGACGGTTGCGCCCTGGATGCGCACCGCACATTCAAAGAGGAGACACCATGACCCAGCATCCGCCCATCCCGGCCACCTAGCCGCGGCGCGCCCGCGCCCGCGCAGCCCGCCGCACACGATGCGCCGGCGCCTGCCGGCCCCGCGCCATGCCCGATCCCTGACGACCTGCCGGCTGAGCCGGCGGCGCCCTGTTGCGCCGCCGCGCCCGTGCACGGCCCTGCATCCCTGTGGCAGCGCACAAGCCGCTGCCTTCACCTCCACGAGGACACCCATGATGAAGATGAGTCACATCGCCACCGCTGCGCTGATCGCGATGGCCGCTTCGGCCAGCACCGCCGTGCTGGCGCAGTCGGCCCTGGCGCCTGCCGGCAACAACTGGCCTTTCGTGCACGGCAGCCTGGGCAGCCAGGGCTATTCGTCGCTGACGCAGATCAACAAGGGCAACATCAAGAACCTGGGTCCCGCCTGGGTGGTGCACACCAACGTGGAACCGGTGACGCAGCCGGTGCCTGGCCCCGGCAACACCGCCGTCGGCCAGCAGACCACCCCGGTGGTGGTGGACGGCGTGATGTACCTCGACACCCCGGGCGGCGGCGTGATGGCGCTCAATGCCGCCACCGGCGCGGTGAAGTGGAAGTGGCAGCCTTCGGTGGAGGCCAATGGCTTTGGCGGCATCAACCAGCACCGGGGCGTCAGCGTGGGTGAAGGCCGTGTCTACACCACCGCGGCCGGCGGCCGCATGGTGGCCTTGAACCAGGAAACCGGCGCGCTGATCTGGGCCGTGGTGCCCACCTACAACGGCACCGCGATCGGCGGCATCGGCAAGGTGGCCACCATGTACCACGACGGCATGGTGTACCAGGGCACCAACGACAACGGCCGCGGCGCCATGGTGGCGGTGCGGGCCAGCGACGGTGCCACGCAGTGGGTGTTCTACAGCGCCTACCCGCACGGCACCAAGTTCACCGACGTCAACGGCACCACCTTCGATGCGGGCGACACCTGGACCACCCGCAACAGCCCCAACGACACGCCCAACGAGTGCTACCTCAATGCCGGCGGCTCGTCGTGGATCCATCCCAGCTTCGACCCCGAGCTGGGCATGCTGTACGTCACCTTCGGCAACCCGCGCAGCTGCACCGGCGCGCAGTGGGGCAGCGACCGCCCGGGCGACAACCTCTTCACCAGCTCGCTGGTGGCGCTGGACCTGAAGACCGGCAGCTACAAGTGGCACTTCCAGTCGGTCAAGCACGACGTCTGGGACATGGACAACGTGCACACCCCCAGCCTGGCCGACGTGCAGATCGGCGGCCAGACGCGCAAGGTGGTGTACTACGGCAGCAAGTCGGGCCACCAGTTCGTGCTGGACCGCACCAACGGCAAGCCGGCCCTGCCGGTGGTGTACCGGCAGGTGCCCACCGATGCGCGCCAGTCGCAGCCCACCACGCAGCCGTTCCCGGCGTCGGGCCCGTTCCAGGAACAGTGCCTGGTCTACCAGAACCTGGGCTCCGAAGTGCCCGGCGCGCCCAACCGCGCGGTGCCCAACTGGAACGGCTACCAGGCCCAGCCCGACCCCGAGAAGCCGGGCCAGTACAAGCTGGTGCTCAACCCCGACAACTACCTGAAGAACGACACGCAGTACCTGTCGGGCACGCGTGAAGGCTGCATGTACGACCCGCACTGGAACGACAGCAGCATGTCCCTGTCGATGACCAGCCAGAACGGTGCGGCCGACTGGTCCAACGTGTCCATCAGCCCCAGGCTGAACCTGCGCTACATCGGCATGTCGTACAACCCGGTGGCGCACGGCGCCTTCCAGGGCGGCAACGGCCTACGGCAGATCGGCGGCTACCAGACCGGCGGCGTGGTGGCGGTGGACGCTTCCACCAACCTGCCGGTGTGGCGCCAGTACTTCGGCCTGGGCGGCGACGTGGCGCACGGCAACCACCCGCTGGTGACGGCCAGCGACCTGCTGTTCATCAACCGCGTGGACGGCTGGCTGGTGGCCATGGACGCCCAGACCGGGCAGGAGCTGTGGCGCTTCCAGACCGGTGCGCCCAGCGCCTCGGGCGTGGTGACCTACACCGTCAATGGCGAGCAGTACATCGCCATGCCCGCGATGGCCGGCACCCAGCCTTATGCCCAGCAAGGGCAGGGCGCCGCGGTGTGGGCCTTCAAGCTCGGCGGCAAGGCGGTGTACACCACCGGCCCGCGTGCCAACCCGGTGGTGGTTTCGGGCAGCAGCGAAGCGCCGGCCCCGGTGCCCATCACCAACCTGCGGCGCCCGGTGGACAACACCGCCGGCACCGACATGCCGGCCAACACCATCTACCTGGCCCGCAACAACGCCACGGCCACCGCCACCAAGGACAGCGTGACCACGGGCTCGATGGTGCCCAGCCGGCTGACGGTGCCGGTAGGCACCACGGTGACCTTCACCAACCCGGGCGATGCCACCTTCGGCGTGGCCGGCAGCGGCAACCTCAAGGAGCACTGCGCCACGCAGTACTTCGAAGGCAAGTTCAATTTCCGGCTGCAGCCGGGCCAGTCGGCGCAGTACAAGTTCGACCGCGAGGGCGAGTACTACTACAACGACTGCACCGACCCGCGCCCCACCGGCAAGGTCACGGTGACGCTGGCCGCGCAGGAACAACCCGGCGCGCTGCAGTTCACGCCCAACACGCTGAACCTGCGCCCGGCCAACGGCGTGTTCACCAGCGTGCAAGGCCTGGTCACGGCCACCTTCAAGCTGCCCGCCGGCTACACGCTGGACGGCAACGTGCAGCTGAAGACGCCGCTGACGCAGCAGACCTTCCCGGCCGTCAGTGCCAGCACCACGTCCGACGGCAAGACGCTGGTGGTCACCTTCGACAAGGCGCTGGTGGACAACAACATCCCGCAAGGCAGCGACGTGCCGCTGACGGTGTCGGCCAACTTCATGCACCAGGGCGTGCAGAAGAAGCTGACGTCCACCGCCGCCGTGCGCGTCATCAAGTGAGGTCCGTGATGATCCGACGTTTGAACCTGAGCGCCCGCCTGCGGGCGGTGCCGGCGGCAGTGCTGCTGGC
>CAKZXL010000540.1 GCA_937883885.1 uncultured Aquincola sp.
CTCACGTTGCAGGCAGTGCATGACGAAGCGGGCGAGGACGGCGGCGTGGCCGCCGCCATCGCGCTGCTGAACCTGGCCGAGATGGACCTGCAGGACGTGCAGCCCGCGGCTGCGCTGCAGCGCCTGCAAGCCGCCCATGCGCTGCTGGCGCCCACGGGCGACGCGGCCTACCTGCAAAGCTGCTGCCGCCTGCTGTGCGACGTGCACGAGGCGCTGGGCGACCATGCCGCGGCCCTGCACTGGCACAAGCAGTTCCATGCGCACTATGCGCAGCTGGCGTCCGACCGGGCGCAGATGCACGCCCGCGCGCTGGAGGTGAAGTACGAGACCGGCCGCGCCCAGGCCGAGGCCACCTTCAACCGCCTGCGCGCCGAGCGTTTCGAACGTGCCTCGCTGGAAGACGGCCTGACCGGCATCGCCAACCGGCGCGCCTTTGATGCGGCCCTGGCCGACCTGCACCAGGGCCTGGCGCAGGGCCGCTGCTTCGCGCTGGCGCTGATCGACGTGGACCATTTCAAGGACATCAACGACCGGCATTCGCACCAGGTGGGCGACGAGGTGCTGCGCCGCGTGGGCCGGCTGCTGAGCGCCAGCTGCCGCGAGATGGACCTGGCCGCCCGCTATGGCGGCGAAGAATTCGGCCTGCTGCTGCCGGGTGTCAGCCCGGCCACCGCGCTCGGTGTGTGCGAGCGGGTGCGCGCCGCGGTGGAACGCGAGGACTGGCACCGCTTGTCGCCCGGTCTGCAGGTGCGTGTCAGCGTGGGTTGCGTGACCGCCGCAGCGGGCCAGGCGAACCAGAGCCTGACCGCGCTGCTGGCCCAGGTGGACCAGCGCCTGTACGCGGCCAAGCAGGGTGGTCGCAACCGGGTGGTGGCCGACGCGCCGCTGCCGCCGCACAGCTGAGCACCGGCTTCGCACCGGCCTTCAAGGCACCTGTTCTGCCAGGGCGGGCCCCACCACCTGCGCCAGCCACTGCAGCGCCGCCTGCACCCGTGGTGGCAGGTGGCGGCGCGGCGCGTACAGCAGCGACACGGGCATGGGCGGTGCGGTGTGCTGCGGCAGCACCGGCACCAGCCGGCCGGCCTGCACCAGCGCACGGCTGCCGTGCACCGGCACCTGGATCAGCCCGAGGCCGGCCAGGCAGGCGGCCTGGTAGGCATCGGTGCCATTGACCACCACGCTGGCGCGCATGGGCAGCAGCCGCGGCTCGCCGCCTTCCAGGTAGTCCCAGCTGGCGCCTTGCAGGCTCAGGCGCGCCGCGTAGTGCACCACGCGGTGCTGCGCCAGGTCGGCCAGGCGCCGGGGCGTGCCATGGCGGCGCAGGTAGTCGGGGCTGGCAAGGTTCCACATCGCCAGCTGGCCCAGCGGGCGCGCCACCAGGTCGATGTCGCCCAGCGTGCCCACGCGCAGCACGCAGTCGAAGCCTTCGCGCACCAGGTCCACCCGACGGTCGGTGGTGCTGATGGCCACTTCCAGCAGCGGATGCGCGGCCATGAACTCGGGCAGCCGCGGGATCACCAGGTCGCGCGCCATCGTGCCCGACAGGTCGATGCGCAGGCGACCGCGCAGGCCGCTGGCCGCGGGCTGGAACATCGCCTGCAGCTGCTCGGCATCGGCCAGCAGTTCCTGGCAGCGTTCGAGGAACTGCTCACCATCGGGCGTGAGCTTGACGTGCCGGGTGCTGCGCTCCAGCAGCCGGCTGCCCACGCTGGCTTCCAGCTGCTGCACCGCGGCGGAGATGCGGCCTTTGGCCAGGCCCAGCTGCTCGGCCGCGCGGGTGAAGCTGGCCAGTTCCGCGACGCGGGCAAAGATGCGGAGTTCGTCGAGCTGCATGGTGGCCATTGTGCGCTGCGGGTGAACACTGTGGCAAATTTATGGCGCTTTATCCGCGCTGGGTGAACACCTAAAGTGCCTTCACCAACACCTCTTCAGGAGTTCCCCATGAGCAGCACGACCCCCACCCCCCGCATCGCCCTCATCACCGGCGCCAGCCGCGGCCTGGGCCGCCACACGGCGCTGGCCCTGGCCGAGCAGGGCGTGGACCTGATCCTCACCTACCAGCGCAACCAGGCCGAAGCGCAGGCCGTGGTGCAACAGGTGCAGGCGCTGGGCCGGCGCGCCGTGGCGCTGCCGCTCGATCTGGCCGACAGTGCCAGTTTCGCGGCCTTTGCAGCGCAGGTGAAACAGGCGCTGACCGAGACCTGGCAGCGGCCGCAGTTCGACTTCCTGGTCAACAACGCCGGCATCGGCCTGCACGCCAGTTTTGCGGACACCACCGAAGAGCAGTTCGACCTGCTGGCCCGCATCCACCTCAAGGGCCCGTTCTTCCTCACGCAGGCGCTGCTGCCGCTGCTGGCTGATGGAGGGCGCATCGTCAACACCTCCAGCGGGCTGGCGCGCTTCAGCTTCCCGGGCTATGCGGCGTATGCGGTGATGAAGGGCGGGGTGGAGGTGCTCACCCGCTACCTGGCCAAGGAACTGGGGCCGCGGGGCATCCGCGTCAACACGGTGGCGCCCGGCGCCATCGAGACCGACTTCGGCGGCGGCGTGGTGCGCGACAACAAGGCCATGAACCAGCAGATCGCCAGCGTCACCGCGCTGGGCCGCGTGGGCCTGCCCGACGACGTGGGCGGCGCGGTGGCCGCGCTGCTGGCGGAGGGCAGCGGCTGGATCACCGGCCAGCGGGTGGAAGTGTCGGGCGGCATGATGCTGTGACGCCCCGGGGCCACGTGGCTTGACAGGTGTGTCGATGGCCGCGGAGTTCGAGCAGCTCAAGCAGCAGCGCGTGGCCTGCGACACCGCCCGGGCGCCGGCCGAGGTGGTGCTGCCGGCCCGCGCGCTGGGCGTGGCCGCCGCCGTGCGACTGACGCACCGGATGGTGCGCCAGGTGGGCGGCGTCCCGAGTCCGCCGACGAGGCGGCGCGCCACATCGCACGCTGGCGGTGTTCCGCACCGCGGGCTGAAGCGCCGACCTGTGGCGCACCCCAGTGCGGCGCACCCCAGCTGGCGCCGCCAGGCGCCGGCAGTTGCAATGAGCGGCATCCTTCGGAGACCCTCATGCAACTGCAGCCCTACCGCGTGCAGCGCGGCGACACGCTGACCGACATCGCCCGCCAGCACGGCGTGAGCGCCGAGGCGCTGATGCGCGCCAATGGCATGGACCCTTCGCAGGCCGATGGCCATGCTGGCCCGGCCGACGGCGGCGGCCGCGACCCCGACCTGCTGCACATCGGCGAGCTGCTGCGCGTGCCGGTGGTGCTGCGGCAGCTGCCCGGCGCCCATGCGTCGGCCGGCGCCGCAGCCACGGGCACCACGGCCGCCGCAGCGGGCCGTGCGCGGCTGGACCTGCGTCACTTCACCGACCCCGGCCTGGGCTCGCGCGCCGGTGCAGCCATCGTCATCGGCAATGCTGAAGGCACGCGCCTGCCCGATGGCGGCCGCACCGATGCCTATGGTGGCCACCGCGACCCCGGCAATGCGGCGCGCAACCAGGGCTCGTTCTCGTACCAGCATGCGGCCGCCAGCCCGGCCGATGCCGACCGGCGCCAGCTGCAGACCCTGCAGCGCCAGCTGCCGGCCTATGAAGCCGCGGCCCGCCAGGCCGGCCTGGACCCGGCCCACCCGCGGCTGGCCAGTGCCTACCTCGACCTGTACAACCAGTCGCCTTCGGCGGCGCGGCGCTTCCTGGGCCAGCTCGACAGCCTGCGCGGCCAGCCGCTGGATGCGCACCACCTGACGCAGCTGCGCTTTCACAGCTTCGTCGATGCGTCCACCGGCCAGCGCTTTCAGCTGCCCGGCGGCGGCCGCGCGGGCAGCGGTTATGCCAACGTGGCGCAGCAGCAGCTGGGCCACCGGCCCAGCGAGCGCGAGCTGCAGGCCGTGCTGCTGGCCGACCAGCAGCGCCGCACCCAGTCGATCGAGACCGCGCTGGGCCGCCAGGGGCTGTTGAGCGGCACGGCCGCCAACACACAGGCACCCGCACCCGCACCGGCCACGGCCCCCGCGACCGGCGTGCCGCGCCACCTGGCCATCGCGCAGGGCGAGCTGGGTGTGCATGAAATCCGCGGCCCGCGCGACGAAGCCCGGGTGCTGCAGTACCACCAGGCCACCAGCCTGCGCGCGCGCAACGACGAAACCTCGTGGTGCTCGTCCTTCGTGAACTGGACGATGCAGCAGGCCGGCGTGCGCGGCACCGGCAGCGCCGCGGCACGCAGCTGGCTGCAGTGGGGCAGGGCGGTGCCCCAGGACGCGCAGCATGTGCGGCCGGGCGACGTCATCGTGTTCCCGCGCGGCAACAACCCGGCGCAGGGCCATGTGGCCATCGTCTCCGAGGTGCTGGACAACGGCCGCGTGCGCGTGATCGGCGGCAACCAGTCGATGCGCGGCCAGGGCCACGATGGCGTGACCTATGCCGACCGCACGCTGGCCTCCGCGCTGGGCGTGCGCCGGGCGCCTTGAAGCGCTCGCGCTGCGGCTAACCTTGGCGGATGAAGTCCCTGTTCGTTCGACCGTTTGTCATGCTGCTGGCCAGTGCCGCCGGCCTGGCCGCGATGGCGGCGCCCGAAGCGCCGCTGCCACGGCAGCTGGTGTGCACGCCCGATGCGCAGCACCGCTACCGCCTCAGCCACGATGCTGCCGGCCAGCCGCTGCAACTGAGCGTGGCCTTGCATGCCGGCACGCGCGAGTGCGACTTCAGCAGCGCCGGCACCGCACGTCCGCAGCCCGACGGCAGCTGGCGCTTCGACTGGCAGGACGAGACGCTGGGCCAGCGCCAGCGGGTGGACGTGCGGCGCAGTGGCGAAGGCGGTTATGCCCTGGCCTTCACCCCCGCGGCCTGCGGCGCGCTGCAGCTGCCGGCCACGGTCACGCTGGCGCCCGGCGGCGCCGGCTGCAGCAGCTCGGTGGACCGCGATGTGGCCTTCGACCTCTTCTGGCAGCAGCTGCGGGGCGCCGTGGCACGCGGTGATGGCGCGGCGCTGCAGCAGCTGTCGCTGCCGCAGCTCGAGTTCGTGGAAGGCCCGGACACCGTGAAGGCGCCGGCCAGCGTGATGCGCCAGGCCGCCCGCTGCCTGCCCGGCGTGCCCGCCACCACGCGGCAGATGACGCTGCGCGATCTGCTGGCGCCCGAGCCGCCACCGCGGCTGGACCAGCCGCCCGTCTCCCGCCGCGGCAACACACGCATCGACCTGGCCGGTGCGATGAGCCTGACCTGGACCGCCCAGGGCTGGCGCATCGACGGCTTCAACACCAGCCCGGACGTGTTCCGCCAATGCAAGGGCTGACGGTCGCGGGCTGAAGCGCCTTCAGCCCTGCGCGGGCGGCGTGCCGAACATGGCCACCAGCTCCCACACATGGCCGTCCAGGTCTTCGAACGAGTGGCCGTACATGAAGCCGTGGTCCTGCGGCGGCCGCGGCGCCTGACCGCCGGCAGCCAGCGCCTTGGCCACCAGCGTGTCCACCTGCTCGCGGCTGTCGCAGGACAGGCACACCAGCACCTCGGTGGTCTGCCGGGCATCGGCAATCGCCTTGTCGGTGAAGGTCTTGAAGAAGTCTTCCACCAGCAGCATGGCATGCAGGTGCTCGCCCAGCACCAGGCAGGCGCCCCGCTCGTTGCTGAACTGCGGGTTGAACTGGTAGCCCAGCGACTCGAAGAACGCGCGTGAGCGCTGCATGTTCTTGATGGGCAGGTTGACGAAGATCTGCTGGTGCATGGCTGACTCCTCCTTGGGTCCACCAGCATGCCTCACCCGGCGCCGTTCGGCGACGGGGCTCGTGCGGAGCCGCCGCCCGACTTGTCTAGACAAGTGGGTCGCCTGCTGCGGCCTGCTGATACGCCTCGATACCAGTCGACCTGACACCTGGTGGGTGGCGGCCACCTCGCACGGCGACGTGGTGCAGCGCATGGGCCGCACCAGCGTGCGACTGCGTGACCTGGGCCCGGCCAAGACGCCCAGCGACAACTGCCTGGGCGGCAGCGTGACCACCCGCACGCGGGCGCCTTTCAGCCATGTGGTCAGCGCCGCGGTGCACCACCTGGACCAGCAGCTGCGCACCGGCGCCCAGGCGCTGACCCAGGCCGCTGACGATGCCCACCGCTGGATGGCCATGGGCTACACCGACACCGGCGCGGCCGCGCAGTACAGCTTCAACTTCGCGTTGGCGGCGCTGCAGCGCTTCGACAGCTTGGCGCTGGCGGCGGTGGCCGATGGCCGGCTCACGCCCACCGCGGCCGACGTGCTGCTGAGCCAGTCCAGCACCATCGCCCGGCAACTGGTGCTTGAGTAGCCGGGCCCGGCGCCGATAAGCAGGGTGGCCGGCAGCTATCCCCCTGTTGGCTGCGCGTGGTGCGGGGGGGTGAACGGGCGCAGTGGATGTCGGCAGCGGAGGTCTGGGGGTCGCAGGTAGGTTGTGTGGGAGAGGCGCCGCCCGCGCTCGATGCGCTGCGGCTGGCTTCGGCCTTCCAGCCCATCCTCAGCCTCAGCCATGGCCGTGTCGTCGGCTGGGAAGCGCTGCTGCGCGCCGAGCGCCTGGCCGACCGCCAGCCGCTGCCGCCGGCCGCCTTGTTCGCCAGCCAGCGTTCGCCGGGCCAGCGGGCGGCGCTGGACCTGCGCGGGCTGCACGCCCACCTGCGGCACTTTGCGCAGACGCCAGCCGCCGCGCCGGGGCAGTGGCTGTTCGTCAACCTCGACCCGGCTTCGCTGCAGCGCGGCGTCGCGCCCGTCCTGCAGGCCATCGCCGCTTCCGGCCTGCCGCCCGAGCGGCTGGTCATCGAGGTGCTGGAGTCGCCGCTGGGCCTGGACGACGCGCTGCGCCAGGGCGTGCAGGCGCTGCGTGAGGCCGGCTGCCTGATCGCGCTGGACGACTTCGGGGCCGGCCATTCCAACTTCGAGCGCGTGTTCGAGCTGCGGCCACACATCGTCAAGCTCGACCGCCATGTGCTGCTGCGCGCCAAGCACGGCACCGGGCCGATGCGCATCGTGGCGCAGATGGTGGCCCTGCTGCACGAATGCGGCGCGCTGGTGCTGATGGAAGGCATCGAGACGCTGCAGGGCGCCCATGTGGCGCTGGACTGCGACGTCGACCTGGTGCAGGGTTACTTCTTCGGCCGCCCGGGGCCCGAAGCCGGCCCCCACCCGGCGCCGCTGGACCGGCTGGCACAGGCCTGGCGCAGCTTCGACCCGGCGCTGATGAAGGAGCCTGCCGACATCGGCCGCCGCCTGGCCCCGCACCGCGCGGCCTTGTCGCAGGCCTGTGGCGACCTGGCCCAGGGCCGGCCGCTGGCCGAAGCCGGCGCCGCGTTTCTGGCATTGGCGGAGGCATCGGTGTGCTACCTGCTCGACCATGAAGGCCGGCAGGTCGGCGAAGCCGCCTTCCGCCAGGGGCATTCGATGCACTCCATGGGCGACGCACCGCAGTTCGCGCCGCTGTTCGACTGCAGCCGCGCCAACTGGTCGCGGCGCGCCTACTTCCGGCGCGCCCTGCGCCAGCCCGGCGTGGTGCAGGTCACCCGGCCCTACCTCACGCTGCAGGGCGGCCGCATGTGCCGCACGCTGTCGGTGGCGTTTGAACGGGCCGGCAGCCTGCAGGTGCTGTGCGCCGACCTGGAAGTGGCCGACGGCTGAACAGCGCGCGTCCGGTCTACAGTCGCGGCATCCCATGCCAACGCCCGCGCCCAGCCGGGCCCAGGAGCCGCGATGGTCGACCACGTGCAGTGCGACACGCCCGACGTGCAGGCGCCGCCGCGCTGGCAGCTGCGCCTGCTGGGCGGTTTCGAGTTGCAGCACCCGGCCGCCGAGGCACCGCTGCGGCTGCCCGGCCGCGCCGCGATGGCGCTGCTGGCCCGGCTGGCGCTGTGGCCGCAGCAGCAGCACCCGCGCGAGGTGCTGGTCGAGCTGCTGTGGCCCGGCGTGGCCCAGGCCGTGGCGCGCAACCGGCTGCGGCAGGCGCTGTCCACCGTCAAGTCGGCGCTGGAATCGGCCGGCCTGCGGCCCGCCCTGCAGGCCGACCGGCTGGGCGTGCGGCTGCAGCCCGGCGTGGTGGCCTGCGACGTGCAGGAGTTCGAGCGCGCGCTGCACGAAGGCGACGCCATCGCCGCCCGGGCGCTGTACCGCGGCGAGCTGCTGCCGGGTTTCTACGACGACTGGATCGGCGACGAGCGGGCGCGCCTGGCCGCGCTGCATGAGCGGCTGGAGGCCCGGCCGCAGGCCCCCCGGCCGGCGCCCGAGGCGCAGCTGCTGCCGCATTACCTGACGCCGGCCTTCGGCCTGGCCGAACCGGCGGCCCGCCTGGCCCGCCGGCTGGCCGCCGGGGCGCGCCTGGTCACGCTGCAAGGCCCGGGCGGCAGCGGCAAGACGCGCCTGGCGGTGGAGTTCGCGCGCGGCCAAGGCGCCAGCCCGCCGTTCGACCTGGTGGCCTTCGCGCCGCTGGCCTCCTGCGGCAATGCGCCGCAGCTGGTGGACACCGTGGCCGCCGCGCTGGGCGCGCCGGCCGGATCGGGCGGCTCGCCGGCCGCCGTCACCGCCTTGCTGCAAGGCCGCCGGGTGCTGCTGGTGCTGGACAACTTCGAGCAGCTGCCCGAGGCGGCCACGGCCGTGGTGCAGGACTGGCTGGCGGCGCTGCCGGGCCTGGTGCTGCTGGTCACCAGCCGGCGCCCGCTGGGCTTGGCGGGCGAACAGCTGCTGCCGCTGGAGCCGCTGCCGCTGCCCGAAGCCGGCGCCGACCTGGCCGCGCTGGCGCGCAACCCCGCGGTGGCGCTGCTGCTCGACCGGGCGCAGGCGGTGCGCCCGGGCTTTCGGCTGCGCGCGGGCGACGAGCCGGCGGTGCTGGCCCTGCTGCAGCAGCTGGAAGGCATGCCGCTGGCGCTGGAACTGGCGGCGCCGCGGCTGCGCAGCCTGTCGCTGGCCGAGCTGGCCGGCCTGCTGGCCGCGCCGCCGCTGCAGCCGGCCGGCCAGGCGCCGCGGCTGGCGCTGCTGGCCCGTGCCGGTACCGCCGCGGCCACACCCTTCGGCCCGGCCGCCCGGCACGCATCGATGCGGGCGGTGATCGACTGGAGCTGGCGGCAGCTCACGCCGCAGCAACAGCGGCTGGCCGGCGCGCTGGCGGTGTTCCACGGCGGCGCCACGCTGGCGGCGCTGGGCGAGGTGGAGGGCAGCGGCCCTGCCGCCGTGGCCCTGCCGCTGGACGAGCTGCATGCCCAATCGCTGGTGCACACCCGCGCCGGCGGGGCCGACGGCGCCCGGCGCGACGAGGGCCCGCTGCGCTTTCAGCTCTATGAGCCGGTGCGCGAATTCGTCGCCGCCCAGCAGGACGAAGCCACGCTGCGCGGCTGGCGCGCGCGCCACCGGGCCTGCCTGGCCGCCTGGGCCGCGGCGCTGCCGCCCACGCCCTGGCTGCCCGCGCTGCGGCAGGAACTGCCCAACCTGGACGCGGCGCTCACCAGCGCGGTGGCCGACGGCGCGCCGGCCGAAGCCATCACGCTGCTGCTGCCGCTGCGCCGCGTGCTGGAAGACGTGGAACTGCCTACCCATGCGCTGGCGCAGGCCGAGGCGGCGGTGGCCGCCTGCGCCGATCCGCTGCTGCGCGCGCGCGGCTGCTCGCTGCTGGGGCCGCTGCTGTTCGTCGCCGGCCGTCGCGATGCGGCGCTGGCCCATGCGCAGGCCGGCCTGGACCAGCTGCCGGCCGCAGCTCCGCCCGCGCTGCGGGCCCGTGCCCTGCATGCGCTGGCGCGGGTGCTGTGGCGCAGCCGGCGCGATGGCAACGCCGCTTTGCCGCTGATCGACCAGGCCGAAGCCTGCCTGCCGCGCGGCGCCGACGACGAACTGGCGGCCAGCCTGCTGGCGCTGCGGGCCTTCGTGTTCAACGCCCACTTCCGGCGCCGCGACGAGGCGCTGGCGCTGCACCGCCGCGCCTTGGCGGCCTGGCAGGCGCTGGGGCAGGAACATGCGGTCAACAGCGGGCGCTACAACCTGGCCGTCATCGCGCAGTCGGCCGGCCGCCATGCCGAGGCGCTGCAGGCCCTGCTGCCGGTGCTGGACAGCGCCGCCGCCCAGCAGGACTGGCGGCGGCTGAGCCAGTCGCTCAACGTCTACGGCAATGCCTTGAGCGAGCTGCGCCGCTGGCCCGAGGCGGTCACCGCCTTCCGCGAATGCCTGCGCGTGGCCTGGCGCAACGTGGCTTCGCACGACCTGGCCTATGGCCTGTGGAACCTGCCGCGCGCGCTGGCCCACACCCGCCAGCCGCAGGCGGCGCTGCGCCTGGCCGCCTTTGCCGCCGATTACTGGCAGACGCACTTCGGCGCCCTGGGCCCGGGCGACGACTTCGACCTGCGCCGCGTGCGCCGGCTGGCCGCGGTGCAGTTGGGCGGCATGGCGGCCGCGCAGGCCCTGTACGACCAGGGGCGGCAGCTGCCGCTGGCCGAGGCCGTCGGCCTCGCGCTGGGCCGCAGCGCCGCCTGAAGGCAGCCCGCGCCCCGCGGACGCGGGACCCGCCGCTAACGGTGGGCAAACGGTGGCTGCGCACCATGGACCCCCACCCACAACCACCCGAGGAGCGCGCCATGACCCCCCACACCCTGCCAGCCGTCCGCCTGCCGGCCCGCCAGCTGCTGGCCCTGGCCGCCACCGCGGCGCTGGCCCTGCCGGCCCATGCCCTCACCGCGGCCGAGGACATCGAGCTGTCCTACAGCATCACCGGCCTGGGCCTGCCCGACGGCTACGCCGGCACCATCTACGGCATCGGCATCTTCAACGGCTATGAGTTCAACAGCGGCGCCAGCTGGCCGGCGCAGGTGGCCGCCAGCGGCGGCACCATCACCGACGTGTTCCGCAAGTCCAGCAGCAACCGGCCGCTGGCGGCGCTGATGGTCGGCCTGATCGACGACCTGCCCGGCGACGGCAGCGCCGGCCAGACGCACCTGGTGCTGATGCTCAACACCGCTGCCGCCCAGGCGGCCCGCGGCATCGCCTGGGGCACCAGCTTTCCGACGGTGCTGGAAGACAGCCTGATCGCCGACGTGCGCACCGCCTTCACCACCACCCGCGGCGAGCAGACGCCCGAAGCCACCTGGGACGCCGCCCTCGACCGCGTCTCCAGCTTCGTCGATGGTCACCAGAACCTGTGGTTTGCGCTGGCCGCCAGCCAGCCCGGCACCACCGTCACCAGCCAGTTCGCGGTGATGGCCTGGTCCGACGGCCAGCAGATCGGCACCGGCGTGGCCAGCGTCACTCAGGCGGTGCCCGAGCCCGGCACCTGGGCGCTGATGCTGGGCGGCATGGCGGCAATGGGCGGCTGGCTGCGGCGCCGCCATCAATCCGGCGGGTGAGTGGCCGATAACGGGAGCAGCCGGCTTCTGTTCACGCCGGATCATTGATGACCTCCCACCCATGACCTTCTTCAAGAACCTCACCATCGGCAAGCGCCTGGGCTTTGGCTTCGGCGTGGTGCTGGCTGCGCTGCTGCTCGTGGCCGGCATCGGCCTGAGCCACATGCTCAAGCTGCGTGACTCGATCGTGCTGTTGAACGACAACCTCCACGTCAAGACCCAGAGCGCCCAGAGCCTGGCCTATCTGGTGGTGGATTCGGCCCGCGTGGCACGCAACCTGATCCTGCTGCAGTCGGCCGACAAGCAGGCGCCCAACAAGGCGACGCTGGACGCCAACCGCGACAAGGCCCAGAAGCTGCTGGCCGACCTGCAGCGCCTGGCCTTCACGGCAGACGGCAAGGCGGCGGTGGAGAAGGCCGCGGCGCTGAACCAGCAGTACTTCGACTTCACCTACGACGTGGCCAAGCTGGCCCAGGCCCAGCAGCCCGCCGAGGCGTCGGCGCTGCTGTACGGCCCGCGTTATGCGGTGCAGGGCGAGTACCTCAAGGCCCTGGCCGACCAGGTCAAGCTGTTCGAAGGCCAGATGGCCGAGGCTTCGGAAGATGCCAAGGCCGACACCCAGCGCTCGCTGCTGATGGTGGGCCTGGCCTCGGTGCTGGCCGTGGCCGTGGGCGGCCTGCTGGCGCTCTACCTCACCCGCTCCATCACCCACCCGATGGCCGCCGCGGTGCGCGCCGCCGATGCGGTGCGCGACGGCGACCTGACCAGCCCCATCCCCGAAGGCCAGGCCGACGAGGTCGGCCAGCTGCTGAGCGCGCTGCGCGGCATGCAGCAGCGGCTGGCGCAGGTGGTCTCGGGCGTGCGGCAGAACGCCGAGAGCGTGGCCACCGCCAGTGCGCAGATCGCCCAGGGCAACCAGGACCTGAGCATGCGTACCGAGCAGCAGGCCAGCGCCCTGCAGGAAACCGCGGCCACGATGGACCAGCTGGGCGCCACGGTGCGCAACAACGCCGACAGCGCCCGCCAGGCCAACGAGCTGACGCAAGGCGCCTCGGCGGTGGCCGAGCAGGGCGGCCAGGTGGTGAGCCAGGTGGTGGCCACCATGCAGGAGATCAGCGAAAGCAGCCGCAAGATCGGCGACATCATCGGCGTGATCGATGGCATCGCCTTCCAGACCAACATCCTGGCGCTGAACGCGGCGGTGGAAGCCGCGCGGGCCGGCGAGCAGGGCCGCGGCTTTGCCGTGGTGGCCGGCGAAGTGCGCAGCCTGGCGCAGCGCAGCGCCGAGGCCGCGCGCGAGATCAAGGGCCTGATCGGCCGCAGCGTCGAGCAGGTGGAAAAGGGCACGGCGCTGGTGGGCCAGGCCGGCACCACCATGGGCGAGATCGTGGACTCGGTCAAGCAGGTGACCCACATCGTGGCCGAGATCACCTCGGCCAGCGATGAGCAGGCCAACGGCGTCAAGCAGGTGGGCGAAGCGGTCAGCCGCATGGACCAGGGCACGCAGCAGAACGCTGCGCTGGTGGAACAAAGCGCCGCCGCGGCCGAAAGCCTGAAGACGCAGGCCGGTCAGCTGGTCAACGCCGTGGCGGTGTTCCAGGTGGGCGGGCGCGATGCGCCGACGGCCAGCCGGACGGCCCCGCTTGCCCCCGTGGCCCCGGTGTCGGTGGCCGCGCCGCGCCCCAGCGCCCCTGTGGCCGCCAAGCCGCGCGCTGCGGCACCGGCGCGTGCGCGTACCGCAGCACCCGCCGTGCGCCCGGTCGCCCGCCCCACGCCGAGCCCGGCCGCCGCCGCGCCGCGGCCCGTGGCCAAGGCGCCGGCCCCGGCCCCGGTGGCCGTGGCCAGCGACGACGACTGGAGCACCTTCTAAGCAGCCCCCTGGCCCGGCGGCGCAGCGCCGGCCAGGATCTCCACCAGCCGCTGCCCCAACGGTGGCAGCGCGCTGCCGGCCCGCGTCACGATGCCGATCTGGCGCCGGAAACGCGCCTCGGCCATCGGCAGTGCCGCCAGGCCCTGGCCGGCAGGCCCCGACAGCATCGCCGCGCTCATCAGCGACACCAGGTCGCTGTGGCGCACCAGGTCCAGCAACTGGGCCGCGGTGTTGTTCACTTCCACCACCACCTGGGGCGGCGGCAGCCCCGCTTCGGCCAGACGGCCTTCCACCGCACGGCGGGCGGCCACGGCCAGCCCGGGCAGCATCCACTGCGCCTGCGCCAGGGCCTTGAGCCGCAGGCGCCGGCGGGCCAGCAGCGGGTGGCCTTCACGCACCACCAGGCACAGGTCGTCGGTCATCAAGGGCAGGGCGCGCAAGTCGTCGGGCAGCTCGGCCGGCAGCGCGTTGATGCTGAGGTCGATGTCGCCACGGCGCAGCGCCGTCAGCAGCGCGTCGTTCAGGTGGATGAGCACCGACACGCGGGCGGCCGGCCTTTCCTGGTTCAGGCGCACGCAGGCCGGCACGAACAACTGGTTGGCATACAGCGGCGACACGCCCACATGCAGCGTGCCCAGCTCGCCCAGGTGCAGGTCGGCCGCTTCCTTGATGGCTTCGCCCAGGCTGCCGCGCAAGGTGGCCAACCGCTCGAAAAAGCGCGCCGAAGCGGCGGTGAGTTCCATGCCGCGCCGGCTGCGGTGGAACAGCGGAAAGCCCAGCTCCGCCTCCAGCCGCTGGATGCCCTTGGTGAGCGCGGGTTGCGAGACCGCCAGCTCCACCGCCGCGCGCCGCACCGTGCGGTGGCGTGCCACCGCCAGGAAGTAGTCGAGGTCGTCCAGCCGCAGCGCCATGGCCATGCCTTTGTGGGGTGATTCCACTGCATTATCAAAGCGGCCTGTTTGATTATCCAAACCGGGTTCATCGCTTCCTAGACTGGGGTCACCCTGTGGGAGACAAGCGAAATGAACTTCGGCATCTACCTCGCGCGCAGTGCGCGCTTCTGGCCCGAGCGGCCGGCCGTGTTGTTCGGCAGCCAGGTGCTGACCTACCGCGCGCTGGAAGCACGTTCCAACCAGCTGGCCCATGCGCTGCGGGCGCAAGGCCTGCAGCGTGGCGACCGGGTGGCCATCGTCTCGCCCAACCGGCCCGAGATCGTGGAAATGGA
>CAKZXL010000541.1 GCA_937883885.1 uncultured Aquincola sp.
TGGTGATGGCATCCACCAAGGTGGACTTGCCCGAGCCGATGTCGCCGGTGAGCAGGCCGTTGCGGCCATCGAGCTGGTAGCGCCAGACGCAGCGATCGAAGGTGCCCCAGTTCAGCACCTCCAGCCGCTGCAGACGAAAACCCACCCGGCTGTCATCGGCCAGGAAATCCAGGCCCGGCGTTGACGCCTCAAGCATCGGCCGCTCCCTGCCCTGCCGAAGCGCCGGCCGGCGCCGACAGGGCCAGACGGTAGGTTTCCAGCCGCGCGTCGAAATCGGCCAGCCACTGCGCATCGACAAAGGCCTTGAGGATGCGCCGCACCTCGAAACGCCCCGGGTCCGCTGCAGCGCCGGCCACCGGCTTGAGGCGGCGCAGAAAGCCCAGTTCCACCACCTTGCCCAGGGTGGCGTCGACCTGATCGACCAGCCGCGCCTCGTTCGTGCCTTCGGGCAAAAACACCCGCATCAGCTCGGCGACCTCTTCGCGCGACAGCACCAGCCGCGTGTCGGCGCCGCCGGCATCGAACTCGGCCAATCGCTTGCGCAGCAGGGCCAGCATCAGGCTCACCGGGTACGACAGCGGCCGGCGCACCACCAGCCGCGGCAGGCGCGCCGCGCCGTCCGACTCGTCCGGATCGGGACGGCTCTTCAAGAAGGCATGGCCCTCGGCTTCGTCCAGCACCAGGTCGAGCAGCAGCACCGCCGCCTGCTCACGCACGCGGGCCTGCAGGCGCAGCAGGCTGGCCCACAGGCGCTCGTCTTCTTCGCGGTAGAGCACGCCCTTGAGCAGCAGCACCATCAGCTGCGACAACTCGGGCACCGCGGGCAGCGCGCTGGGGGCCGAGGCGATCGGCTCGGCGTCGATCAACGGGTCGTCCATGGGGTTCCTTGCGGCGGTGCCGGGTTCAGCGCGTGAAGATGACACGCGGCAGGCGGGCCTCGCGGGTGACGCCCTGGCCCTCGGCATCGACGGCCTGCCAACGGACGGGCTCGACCACCGCCTCGTCCACCAAGGCGTGGTAGCCGGCCACCGCCCCTTCCCCATCGCCCGCGTGGGCCAGTTCCAGGTAAGCCACCAGCTCGGCCAGGCCTTGCTGCAGCGGCGTTACGGCCAGCAGCTCATGGAGCGTGACCTGCGACTGCAGCCGCAACGAGCGCAGCACGGTGGCG
The DNA here is from genome assembly GCA_937883885.1 of uncultured Aquincola sp. The sequence continues at coordinate 1,169 of CAKZXL010000541.1, forward strand.
CGCAGGCGCGCCTTGTCCACCACGACCTGGTCGAACAGGCGCGCGGTGTCCACGTCGGCCTCGCCGGCCACCACCGCCAGCCCGGACAGGCGGGGCTTGGCAGCGGGCGTGAACAGCGGCCGTTCCAGCGGCAGCTCGATCTCGGCAGCCATCGCATCGATGTGGGCGACGACACCGCCCGGCGTGGCGCCGCGCAAGCCCAGGGCTTTGGCCTCGATGCCGCGCAACAGCTCGAGGATGCGGCGGTTTTCGACGAAAGCCCGGTCGTCGAGAAAGCGGCGCAGCTGCTGCGACAGCTGGGCCACCGTGCGCTGGGTGTGCTCGCCGGCTTCCAGCCAGTCGTGGTGCACGCGCCGCAGGCGGGGCTCGGGCCGCAGCGCACTGACGGCCGGCAGCGCCATCACCTGGGCCAGCCGCTCGCTGAGTTCTTCCTGCCGGCGGCTGGACATCAGAAAGTCCCAGAAGGCGCGGAAGCTGCGGCCCTGGTCGGAGTCGCCGATGGCATCGCGCGCGCCCATGACTTCATCGAGCAAGGCGCCCTTGGTGCCTTCCCACAGCGCGATCTTCTCGCGCACCCGCCGATCCAGCAGGCGGAAGTTGTGTTCCACCTCGCGAAAGTCGGACAGCAACTCGCGCGCGACCTGCTGGAACTGCTGGAAGCGGTCCTTGATGGCCGTGTCGTCGAGCAGGGGCACCTCGCCCGCCAGCGCACGTTGGATCTCGGCGTCCAGTTTGTCGCGCTTGCGGCGCAGCTCGTCCACCCGCTTGAGCGGATCGACCTCGGTGCCGGCGCTGATCTGTTCGAGCAGCGAAAACAGCGTCATCAGCCGCGATTCGGTGCCGACGAAGGCGCGCTCGGTCAGCGACTGAAGCCAGGCCAGCGCCTTCTCGGTGGCCGGCGTCAGGTCGAACTGCGCCTCGTCCGTGCCCGGCTTGTAGAACTTGCGCAGCCAACCCTTGTCGGGCGCGGCCCAATCGTTCAGGTAGTCCAGCGCCGGTTTGGGGTAAGCCTCGGCGCCCAGTTGCTCGCGCAGCGTGAACAACTCGTCCTCCAGCAACTCCGCCAGATCGGCTTCGCTCATCACCCGCACGTTGGGCACGACGAACACGCGGTGCAGAAAGCTGGCCACCAGCGCGGCGTGCGGCGAAGCGAGCAGGCGCCACGCGGGATGGCGCTCACGCAGCGCGACCAGCAGCGTGTGATCAAGCACCATGGGCAAAGGCAGCGTGGACTGCAGGCAGGCGCCGCGCCCGCCGCCTGGGGTCAGGGCCGGGCAGCCGCGCCGCAGGGCGAGTGGTCATCTCAGGGATGTAGAAGGCAGGTCGTGCAGCAGGCATCGCCGTTGGTGGCCGATCGGCGGCAGCGCAGTCTAATCGCCCCGCACCGCACCCCTGGCCGGCCGTACGACCCGCGCTGCGCAGAAAAAACCCCGGACCGTTGCCGGTCGGGGTTCTTGTGGTGATTTGGTGGAGCCGGGGGGAATCGAACCCCCGTCCGCGAACCATCACCGGACAGTTCTACATGCGTAGCTGGCTGATTTGGAGTCTCACGTTGAGGTCGCGCAGCAGCACGCTACCCTTCACGCCAGTCACTAGATCTCGTCCTGAACCGAGTGACCCGGCTCAGAACCAGCCAATGTGAATGACCTCTCAGTCTAGGATCTTGCGATCTTCAACACGGCCCATTGGCCAACCGTTGAGAGGCTCACCGGTGTTAAGCGGCGAGGGCGAAACGTTCGTCGTTCGCAGTTACTTTGTTTCCAGTGGTTTTACGAGCGAACTGGTGCTCGGCATGCCCTGCGCCGGATCCGTACCCACGTCGAAACCAGGTCGGCCCCAGAACACGATAGTTTAAGCCAGCCGAAGCCATTTCAAGAGCGCGGCCGGAGATTCCAGTAAAGCGTCGGCGCCCCAGGCCTCGATCACCTCGCCCTGCCCCAGGTAGCCCCAGGCCGCAGCCAAGGTGGCCATGCCTGCAGCGCGGCCGGCCTGCACGTCGCGCAGGTCGTCGCCCACATAGACGCAAGCCTCGGGCGCCACGCCGATGCGCCGGGCCGCCTCCAGCAGCGGCGCGGGGTGCGGCTTGGCATGCGGCGTGGTGTCGCCGCACACCACCGCACCCGCGCGGCGGTCGAGCCCCAGGCCCCGCACCACCGGGTGCGTGAAACGCTCGGCCTTGTTGGTGACGATGCCCCAGGGCAGTCCGGCGGCTTCCAGCGCCTGCAGCACCGGCACCATCGGGTCGAACACCGCCGTCTGCTGCAGCAGCCCGCGCTCGTACAAGGCCAGGAACTCGTCGCGCAATGCTTCGAATTCGGCATCGCCCGGCCCCAGGCCGAAGGCACCGCCGATCATGCCGCGGGCACCGGTGCCCACCAACGGGCGCAGCTGGGCGTAAGGCACCGGCGGCAGGCCACGCAGCTCGCGCAGCCGGTTGGCGGCGCCGGCCAGGTCGGGCGCGCTGTCGATCAAGGTGCCGTCCAGGTCGAACAGCACCGCCTGGATGCCGGCGCGAAACCCGCCGCTCATGCGCCCGGCTTCCGGCACGCCACCAGGTAGTTGACGCTGGTGTCGCCCGACAGCCAGTAGCGGCGCGTCAGCGGGTTGTATTCCATGCCCTTGGTCTCGCCCATCACCAGGCCGCTCTCGCGGCACCAGCGCGCCAGTTCGCTGGGGCGGATGAACTTGGCGTACTCGTGCGTGCCCTTGGGCAGCAGCTTGAGGATGTGCTCCGCGCCGACGATGGCGAAGAGGAACGACTTGGGGTTGCGGTTGATGGTGGAAAAGAACGCCCAGCCGCCCGGCTTGACCAGCGTGCTGACGGCGCGCACCACCGACGACGGGTCGGGCACGTGCTCCAGCATCTCCATGCAGGTGACGACGTCGAAGCTGCCGGGCTGCTCGGCCGCCAGCGCTTCGGCCGCCACCTCGCGGTATTCGACGCCGGCCACGCCGGACTCCAGCGCGTGCAGCTGCGCCACCTTCAACGGCTTGTCGGCCAGGTCGATGCCCAGCACCTTGGCGCCGCGCTGCGCCATGGCCTCGGCCAGGATGCCGCCGCCGCAGCCGACGTCCAGCACCCGTTTGCCGGCCACCGGCACCTGCTGCTCGATCCAGCCCAGCCGCAACGGGTTGATCTGGTGCAGCGGGCGGAACTCGCTCTCCGGGTCCCACCAGCGATGGGCCAGTTCACTGAATTTCGCCAGTTCTTGAGGATCGGCATTCATCATGGACGACATCCTAACGCGGGCCATTTGGAGATACTTGCCGCACAAATGACAAACCCCGCCGGAGCGGGGTTTGCGAAGGAATCGGAGGACCGATTACTTATTGCGGGTACCAACCACTTCGATTTCCACGCGGCGGTTCTTGGCGCGGCCTTCGGCGGTCTTGTTGTCGGCGACGGGCTGCTTTTCGCCCTTGCCTTCGGTGTACACGCGGTTCTTCTCGATGCCCTTGGAGGCCAGGTAGGTCTTCACGGCTTCGGCGCGGCGCACCGACAGCTTCTGGTTGTAGGCATCGGTGCCGACGGAGTCGGTGTGACCCACGGCGATGATGACTTCCAGGTTGATGCCACCGGTCTTGCTGACCAGGTCGTCCAGCTTGGCGCGGGCTTCCGGCTTCAGGGTCGACTTGTCGAAGTCGAAGAAGGTGTCAGCGGCGTAGGTGACCTTTTCGCTGACCGGAGCCGGCGGCACGACGGCCGGACGCGGGGCGGGCGCCGGAGCGGGAGCAGCAGCCGGGGCCGGTGCCGGGGCGGGAGCGGCAGCGGGCTTCAGGGCGCCGTCGCAGCTCGGGTCAGCCGTGGCGGGCGTCCAGTTGGCATCGCGCCAGCACAGTTCGTTGGTGCCGTTCTTCCAGACGGTACCGTCAGAAGCGCGCCAGTTGTCGTTCGTCTGCGCTTGGGCGAAGGCCGTCGACAGCGGAGCGGCGAGCGCGACCGATGCAAACAGCACCGCCACGGTGTTCAGTTTCTTCATTGATTCTCCTCTCAAGGAAAGCCGCAGTTGTGCTGCGTAACGTCCAAATTCGGAAGCGTATAACTTGGCAAGCGCCTTGTTTGTCAAGCGCCACCACCGACGCGAAGGATTGTGCCATACGGCGCTCGGCTGGCCCCATTTTGGCAATTGCCCGGCCGGCAGGTAACACCTGTGTTGCGTTCGAGCGACAGAGGACTGACGCTTAGAATCCCGCGTCTCACACCCCACAGGTCACGGCGCTCGCGCGCCGCCCGCGTTTGCCGCCCTCATGACCCAGTTCGCCAAGGAAACCCTGCCGATCAGCCTCGAAGAGGAGATGCGGCGCTCGTACCTCGACTACGCGATGAGCGTGATCGTCGGGCGCGCCCTGCCCGACGCCCGCGACGGCCTCAAGCCCGTGCACCGGCGCGTGCTGTTCGCGATGCACGAGCTGAACAACGACTGGAACCGGCCTTACAAGAAGTCGGCCCGTATCGTGGGCGACGTGATCGGTAAGTACCACCCGCACGGCGACCAGTCGGTCTACGACACCATCGTGCGGATGGCGCAGGACTTTTCCATGCGCCACATGCTGGTGGACGGCCAGGGCAACTTCGGCTCGATCGACGGCGACAACGCCGCGGCGATGCGCTACACCGAAATCCGCCTGTCGAAGATCGCCCACGAGCTGCTGGCCGACATCGACAAGGAAACCGTCGACTTCGGCCCCAACTACGACGGCTCCGAGAAAGAGCCGCTGGTGCTGCCCACGCGGCTGCCCAACCTGCTGGTCAACGGCTCGGGCGGCATCGCGGTGGGCATGGCCACCAACATTCCGCCGCACAACCTCAACGAGGTGGTGGACGCCTGCCTGCACCTGCTGCGCAGCCCGGACGCGACGATCGACGAGCTGATGTCCATCGTGCCGGCGCCCGACTTTCCCACCGCCGGCATCATCTACGGCCTGAACGGCGTGCGTGAGGGTTACCGCACCGGCCGCGGCAAGGTGGTGATGCGCGCGCGCTGCCACTTCGAGGACATCGACCGCGGCCAGCGCCAGGCCATCATCGTCGACGAGATCCCGTACCAGGTGAACAAGAAGACCTTGCTCGAGCGCATCGCCGAGCTGGTCCACGACAAGAAGATCGACGGCATCAGCCACATCCAGGACGAGAGCGACAAGTCCGGCATGCGGGTGGTGATCGAGCTCAAGCGCGGCGAAGTGCCTGAGGTCGTGCTGAACAACCTGTACAAACAGACGCAGCTGCAGGACAGCTTCGGCATGAACATGGTGGCGCTGGTGGACGGCCAGCCCAAGCTGTGCAACCTCAAGCAGCTGATCGAATACTTCCTGGAGCACCGCCGCGAGGTGGTGACCCGCCGCACCGTGTTCGCGCTGCGCAAGGCGCGCGAGCGCGGCCATGTGCTGGAAGGCCTGGCCGTGGCGCTGGCCAACATCGACGAGTTCATCGAGACGATCAAGAACTCGCCCACGCCGCCGGTGGCCAAGGCCGCGCTGATGAGCAAGAGCTGGGACTCTTCGCTGGTGCGCGAGATGCTGGCCCGCGCCGAATCCGACACGCCGGGCGGCCGCGCCGCCTACCGCCCCGAAGGCCTGCCCGCCGACTACGGCATGCAGACCGACGGCATGTACCGCCTGTCGGACGAGCAGGCCCAGGAAATCCTGCAGATGCGCCTGCAGCGCCTGACCGGCCTGGAGCAGGACAAGATCGTCGGCGAGTACAAGGACGTGATGGCGCAGATCGCCGATCTGCTGGACATCCTGGCCAAGCCCGAGCGCGTGACCTTCATCATCAGCGAGGAACTCACCGCGCTGAAGCAGGAGTTCGGCCAGACCAAGCTGGGCGCGCGCCGCAGCCAGATCGAGCACAACGCCCAGGAACTGGGCACCGAAGACCTGATCACGCCCACCGACATGGTGGTGACGTTGAGCCACAGCGGCTATGTGAAGAGCCAGCCGTTGGGCGAGTACCGCTCGCAGCGCCGCGGCGGCCGCGGCAAGCAGGCCACGGCCACCAAGGAAGACGACTGGATCGACCAGCTCTTCATCGCCAACACGCACGACTGGATCCTGTGCTTCAGCGACCGCGGCCGCGTGTACTGGCTGAAGGTGTGGGAAGTGCCGCAGGGCGGCCGCGCCAGCCGCGGCAAGCCCATCGTCAACATGTTCCCGCTGCAGCCGGGCGAAAAGATCACCGTGGTGCTGCCGCTGACCGGCGAGTTCCGCAGCTTCCCGGCCGACAACTACATCTTCATGGCCACCGCGCTGGGCACCGTCAAGAAGACGGCGCTGGATGAATTCAGCAACCCGCGCAAGGCCGGCATCATCGCGGTCGACCTGGACGAAGGCGACCACCTGATCGGCGCCGCGCTGACCGACGGCAAGCACGACGTGATGCTGTTCTCCGACGGCGGCAAGGCGGTGCGCTTCGACGAGGACGACGTGCGCCCGATGGGCCGCCAGGCCCGCGGCGTGCGTGGCATGGCGCTGGAGCCGGGGCAGACGCTGATCGCGATGCTGGTGGCCGAAGACGAAGCGCAGAGCGTGCTCACCGCCACCGAAAACGGCTACGGCAAGCGCACCTCCATCGTCGAGTACACCCGCCATGGCCGTGGAACCAAAGGCATGATCGCCATCCAACAGAGCGAGCGCAACGGCAAGGTGGTCGCGGCCACCCTGGTGCGCCCCGAGGACGAGATCATGCTCATCACCGACAAGGGTGTGCTGGTGCGCACCCGTGTCTCCGAAATTCGTGAGCTCGGCCGCGCTACTCAAGGCGTCACGCTGATCGCGCTGGACGACGGCACCAAGCTGTCGGGCCTGCAACGGATCGTCGAGAACGACGCCAACATCGAAACCCCGGGCGAAGGCGATGGCGCTGCCGCCCCTGAGGAGAATTCCTGATGAAAAAAACCCTGCTGGTGGCGGCCCTGGTGGTCGCCTCCCTGGGCGCGCATGCGCAGAGCAAGAAGCAAGTGGTCGACAAGATCCTGGCCGCCCAGCAACCGGCCATCGAGAACGTGGCCCGCAGCATCGCCGAGCGCCCGGCGGTGCAGATGATGCAGGCCGCGGGCAGCGCGCTGCAGCAGCTGCCGGCCGACAAGCGTGAGGCCACCGGCAAGCAGATCGAGGCCGACGTGCGCAAGTTCGTCGACGAAGCCGTGCCGGTGCTGCGCGACCGCGCCAACAAGCTGGCCCCCAGCACCCTGGGCGCGCAGCTGGAAGAAAAGTTCAGCGAAGACGAGCTGAAGCAGCTGCTGGCCTGGCTGGAATCGCCGGTCAACAAGAAGTACCAGCAGCTGATGCCCGAGATCCAGAACGGCTTCACCCAGAAGCTGATCGCCGATGCGGCGCCGGTGCTCGACCCCAAGCTGCAGGCGCTGCAGAACAAGGTGCGCAGCACGCTGGGCATCCCCCAGCCCGCGGCCACCGACGCCAGCAAGCCGGCCGGCAAGGCCAGCGGCGCCAAGTAAACCGATCTCCCGTTCGCCTTCGCCTGCGCCATGTCCGAGCCTGCCGCCCCCAATCCGCCCGACCTGCTGGCCCTGCGCCACCAGATCGATGCACTCGACCGCGATCTGCTGTCGCTGCTGAACCGCCGTGCCGCGCTGGCGCTGGCGGTGGGCGAGATCAAGAAAAAGGAAGGCTCGGTGGTGTTCCGCCCCGAGCGCGAGGCGCAGGTGATCGACGGGCTCAAGCACGTCAACGCCGGGCCGCTGCGCTCGGAGAGCGTGGCGCCGATCTGGCGCGAGATCATGTCGGCCTGCCGCTCGCTGGAAACGCCGATGCGGGTGGCCTTCCTGGGCCCGGCCGGCACCTTCAGCGAAGAGGCGGCGCTGGGCTACTTCGGCAGCTCCATCGTGCGGGTGCCCTGCGCCAACGCCGACGAGGTGTTCCACGTCACCACCTCGGGCGCGGCCGATTTTGGCGTGGTGCCGGTCGAAAACTCGAACGAAGGCGTGGTCACGCGCTCGCTCGACCTGTTCCTCACCACACCGCTCTTCATCATCGGCGAGACCAGCCTGATGGTGCGCCAGAACCTGCTGCGCAGCGTCGATTCGCTCGAGGGCATCGAGGCCGTGTGCGCCCATCCGCAGGCCCTGGCCCAGTGCCACGGCTGGCTGAGCAACCACCTGCCGCACGCGGAACGGCGGCCGGTGTCCAGCAATGCCGAAGGCGCGCGCCTGGCCAGCACCGACCCCACGCTGGCGGGCATCGCCAGCGAGCGGGCGGCCAGCGAATACGGCCTGCACGTGGTCGGCCGCGCGATCCAGGACGACCCGCACAACCGCACCCGCTTCGCGGTGGTGACGCACCCCGACCGCCACCCGCAGCCCGGCCGCTCGGGCCACGACTGCACCAGCCTGGTGGTGTCGGTGGTCAACCGGCCGGGCGCGGTGCACGACATGCTGGTGCCGCTGAAGCACCACGGCGTGTCGATGACGCGCTTCGAGTCGCGCCCGGCGCGCTCGGGCCAGTGGGAGTACTACTTCTACGTCGATCTGCAGGGCCACCCCGAAGATCCGCCGGTGGCCTCGGCCATGAAGGAGCTGCGCGAGGTGTGCGACTTCTTCAAGGTGCTGGGCACCTACCCGCTGGACAGCCACTGAGCGTGCCCATGTTCCAGCAACTGGGCCTGATCGGCTGCGGCCTGATGGGCGGCTCGTTCGCGCTGGCGCTCAAGCGCGCCGGGCTGGTCAAGCATGTGGTGGGCTACAGCAAGTCGCCTTCCACCACTGAACGCGCGCGGCGCGCCGGCGTGATCGACACCGCGGCCGAATCGGCGCTGCTGGCGGTGGCCGGCTCCGACATCGTGCTGCTGGCCGTGCCGGTGGCCGCCACCGAGAGCACCTTCAAGGCCATCCGCCACCTGGTGGAGCCCGAGGTGCTGTTCATGGACGTGGGCTCCACCAAGCGCGACGTGGTCGAGGCCGCCCGCCGTGCCCTGAAGGAGCGCATCGGCAGCTTCGTGCCGGCCCACCCCATCGCCGGCAAGGAAAAGGCCGGCGTGAACCATGCCGACGCCGACCTGTACACCGGCCGCCAGGTGATCCTGACGCCGCTGCCGCAGACCGATGCGCTGCTGCTGCAAAAGGCCGCCGACACCTGGGCGGCCATCGGCGCGCAGGTCATCCGCATGTCGCCCGACAGCCACGATGCCGCGCTGGCCGCCGTCAGCCACCTGCCCCACCTGCTGGCCTTTGCGTTCTACAACGCGGTGGCCAAGCAGCCGGGCGGCGAGGAGTTCCTGTCGCTGGCCGGGCCGGGCTTCCGCGATTTCACCCGCATCGCCGCCAGCGATCCGACGATCTGGCGCGATATCCTGCTGGCCAACCGCGAAGAAACGCTGAAGCAGTCGATGCGTTTCCGGCACGCGCTGGAAGCGCTGGAACTGGTGATGCGCTCCGGCAATGCCGAGGCGCTGGAAGACCTGATCCGTAGCGCGTCCGACGGTCGCGCCGCCTGGCAGATGAGCAGTCCCCGACCCCACGCACCGGCCGCCGTGCCGCCGCTGCGCTGAGGCCACCCAACCTTTTCACCGCCTACCAAGCCGCCCCGTTCGTGTTCGCCATCCCCTTCCTCGACCTGCCCCCGCTGACCAAGGCCTCGGGCCAGATCCGCCTGCCCGGCTCCAAGAGCATCTCCAACCGGGTGCTGCTGCTGGCCGGCCTGGCCGAAGGCAGCACGCTGGTGCACGACCTGCTGGATTCCGACGACACGCGGGTGATGATCGAGGCGCTGCGCAGCCTGGGCTGCGGCCTGGCGCAGGAAGGTGCGGCCTTGCGCGTCACCGGCATCGGCGGGCGGCTGTCGGTGCACCAGGCTTCGCTGTTCCTGGGCAACGCCGGCACCGCGATGCGGCCGCTGGCCGCCGCGCTGGCGGTGCTGGCAGCCACGCAGGGCGGCCAGTTCGAGCTGAGCGGCGTCGCCCGCATGCATGAGCGGCCGATCGGCGACCTGGTCGATGCGCTGCGCCAGCTGGGCTGCGACATCCAGTACCTGGGCAACGACGGCTACCCGCCGCTGCGGCTGGCCGGCCAGCCGCAGGGCCAGCTCGCCACCGGCGCACCGGTGCGGGTGCGCGGCGACGTGTCCAGCCAGTTCCTCACCGCGCTGCTGCTGGCCCTGCCGCTGGCCAGCGGCGGCGACGGCTCGCCAGGCGCCGACATCGTGATCGAGGTCGACGGCGAGCTGATCTCCAAGCCTTACGTCGAGATCACGCTCAACCTGCTGGCGCGCTTCGGCATCACCGTGCAGCGCGACGGATGGCAGCGCTTCACCATCCCCGCCGGCAGCCGCTACCGCTCGCCGGGCGCGGTGCACGTGGAAGGCGATGCCTCATCGGCTTCGTACTTCGTGGCGCTGGGCGCCATCGCCGCGGTGGACGCGCCGGTGCTCATCGAAGGCGTGGGCAACGCCTCCATCCAGGGCGACGTGCGCTTCGTCGAAGCGGCGGTGGCCATGGGCGCCGACGTGCGCATGGAAGCCAACCGCATCGAGGTGCGCCGCGGCGCCTGGCCGCTGCGCGCCATCACGCTCGACTGCAACCACATCCCCGATGCGGCGATGACGCTGGCGGTGATGGCGATGTACGCCGACGGCCCCACGCGCCTGACCAACATCGCCAGCTGGCGCGTGAAGGAAACCGACCGCATCGCCGCGATGGCCATCGAGCTGCGCAAGGTGGGTGCGCAGGTGGAAGAAGGCGCCGACTTCATCGAAGTGCGGCCGCCGGCGGTGTGGCAGCCGGCCGCCATCCACACCTATGACGACCACCGGATGGCGATGTGCCTGTCGCTGGCCGCCTTCAACGGCGTGCCGGTGCGCATCCTCGATCCGCAGTGTGTGGGCAAGACCTTCCCCGACTACTTCGAGGCCCTCTTCAAGCTGGCGCACACCCACCACGACCAGGTGCCGGTGATCACCATCGACGGGCCCACCGCCTCGGGCAAGGGCACGCTGGCCAGCACGCTGGCGGCTTCGCTGGGCTACCACTTCCTCGATTCGGGCTCGCTGTACCGGGTGGCGGCGCTGGCCTCGCTGCGCCAGGGCGTGGCCGACAGCGACGGCCCGGGCATCGCAGCGCTGATCGCCAAGCTCAAGCTGCGCTTCGACGGCCCTCGCCTGTACCTGGAAGGCGACGAGGTGAGCGACCAGCTGCGCCGTGAAGACGTGGGCAGCCGCGCTTCCAAGATTTCGGCGCTGGGCGACGTGCGTGCGGCGCTGTACGCGCTGCAGGTCTCGTTCCGCCGCCCGCCGGGCCTGGTGGCCGACGGCCGCGACATGGGCACGGTGATCTTCCCCGATGCCGCGCTGAAGGTGTTTTTGACCGCCAGCCCGGCCACCCGCGCCGAGCGCCGGCATAACCAATTGATTTCCAAGGGAATATCGTCTAATATCGACGATCTTCGCGCGGACTTGGAAGCGCGTGATGCCCGGGACCGCACCCGGGCCATCGCACCGCTGCAGCCCGCTGAAGACGCACTCCTTCTCGACAACTCTGCCCAGACCGTGGATGAATCCGTGGCCCAGGTGCTGGGTTGGTGGGAGGAACGCAGGCCTTTCGGCGCCTAGCCGGGAGGTTTTTGAAGGGTGCCGTCGTCCACCAGCAGCGCACAGCTGCGCCGGGCGGCGGTTTGTTCAACGTAACCGCAACATCCGTTGCACGCTCCGCCGGCCCTCTTGCAGATCGCTGCGATCTCACTCCCCTCTTCGGCCGGCTCCAGGAAACTCCATGTCTGATATGCAATCTGCCACCACCGGCGGCGAATCCTTTGCCGCCATGTTCGAGGAAAGCCTCCAGAAGCGCGACATGCGCGCTGGCGAGGTGATCTCCGCGGAAGTCGTCCGCATCGAGCACAGCTTCGTGGTGGTCAACGCCGGCCTCAAGAGCGAGTCCTACGTTCCCATCGAAGAGTTCAAGAACGACCAGGGCGAAGTGGAAGTCGAAGTCGGCGACTTCGTGTCCGTCGCGATCGACTCGCTAGAAAACGGCTACGGCGACACCATCCTGTCGCGCGACAAGGCCAAGCGCCTGGCCTCGTGGCTGTCGCTGGAGAACTCGCTGGAATCCGGCGACTTCGTGACCGGCACCGTCAACGGCAAGGTCAAGGGCGGCCTGACCGTGCTGGTCAACGGCATCCGCGCCTTCCTGCCCGGCTCGCTGCTCGACACGCGTCCGGTCAAGGACATGAGCCCGTTCGAGGGCAAGACCATGGAGTTCAAGGTCATCAAGCTCGACCGCAAGCGCAACAACGTCGTGTTGTCGCGCCGTGCCGTGGTCGAAGCCTCGATGGGCGAAGAACGCGCCAAGCTGATGGAGACGCTGCGCGAAGGCGCCATCGTCAACGGCGTGGTCAAGAACATCACCGAATACGGTGCGTTCGTCGACCTGGGCGGCATCGACGGCCTGCTGCACATCACCGACATGGCCTGGCGCCGTGTCCGTCACCCGAGCGAAGTGGTGACGGTCGGCCAGGAACTGCAGGCCAAGGTCCTGAAGTTCGACGCCGAGAAGAACCGCGTCTCGCTGGGCATCAAGCAGCTGGGCGACGACCCCTGGATGGGCGTGGCTCGCCGCTACCCGACCAGCACCCGTCTGTTCGGCAAGGTGACCAACATCGCCGACTACGGTGCGTTCGTCGAGATCGAGCCGGGCATCGAAGGCCTGGTGCACGTCTCCGAAATGGACTGGACCAACAAGAACGTCAGCCCCAGCAAGCTGGTGTCGCTGGGCGACGAAGTCGAAGTCATGGTCCTCGAGATCGACGAAGACAAGCGCCGCATCAGCCTGGGCATGAAGCAGTGCAAGGCCAACCCGTGGGAA
>CAKZXL010000542.1 GCA_937883885.1 uncultured Aquincola sp.
AGGAAGCGGATGCGGCGGTCGATCTCGCGCAGCCGCTTCTTGCCGTAGAGGTAGTCGCCGTTTTCCGAGCGGTCGCCATTCTTGGCCGCCCAGGACACCACTTCCACGATCTTGGGCCGCTCGTCGTCGATCAGGCCCAGCAACTCGGCCCGCAGGCGCTGGTAGCCGGCGGGCGTCATGTAGTTGCGGGTGCCGGCAGGCAGCGGCGGCAGGCCGCCGACTTCGTCGTCGTCGTCGTCGCGGTCGGTCTCTTTGGTGAACGCCTTGTTCATGGCCGCGATTTTGCGGCCTTCGCGGGTTCGGCCTTGCCCGGCTCCGACTTCTGCACCAGCGCCTGGCAGTTGTCTTCCTTGTCGCCGCTGCCCGGGTCCAGCAGCGGCAGCAGCGCGGCCAGCGGGCCGGCCACCGCGGCCAGTGCCGCACCGGCTGCCACGCGGGCGGCGATCGGGCCCTTGGCGACGCCCACCTCGGGCGACGAGAAGCTGCCCGTCAGCAGCAGCGGCGAGCGCAGCGTGGCAAAGCTGAAGTCCTTGGGCTTGGTTTCGCTGCGCAGGTTGAGCAACTCGTTCTTCAGGTCGATGGTGCCGCTCAGCGTCACCGTGCTGTCGCGCGTGTCCAGCACGGCCACGCTGGGCGTCAGCACGCCTTGCTTGGCGTCCATGGCCACCACGGCGCAGTTCAGCGGCAGGCTGTTGTCGCCGGAGACGAACACGCCCAGCGCCTGCGCCACGTCGATGCCCAGCGCTTCCACGATCAGGTGCGACAGCGTGCCGTTGCGCACCACCGCGCGCGCGCTGCCGTCCAGCGTGCTCAGCAGCTGGGCGGTGGAGTTGCCCTGCCCGCGCAGCTTGAACTCGGCCTGCAGCTCACCGGTGATGTAGGCCGTGACCGGGCCGCTGCCCTTGCGGGCCGCCTCGCGTTCACGTTCCAGCTTGGCCTTGCTGCTGCGGGCGGTCACGTCGGCGTTGTCCTTGCGCGCGGCCTTCAGCCAGCCGGCCACGTCCACGCCGCGCAGCTTGAGGTCGGTGTCCCAGCGCGGCGGCTGGGCGGTGCTGTCCAGCCCGGTGGAGCCGGTCACGCTGCCGCCGGCGGTGGTGGCCTTGATGTCTTCGATTCGCAGCACGCCGCCCGCCAGCACGATGCGCCCGGCCAGCGGCCGCAGTGTTTCCAGCGCGCTGGTGTTCAGGTTCAGCTCGTCCAGCGCCACGCGCACGTCGGCGTCCATCGCCTTGAGCGAAGGCAGGTCGAAGCTGCGGTCGGGGATCACGCGCGGGCCGCCATTGCGGGTATTGGGCGGCGGGGTGGAAGGCTTGCCGTCGGCGCCCACCGCGGGCGCCAGGTCGGCCAGGTCGAGCCGCTTGCCCAGCAGCTCGCCGGTGAGCTTGGGCGTGGCCGGCTGCGGGTCGTAGGCAAAGGTGCCGCGCAGCGCGCTCTTGCCGATGGTGGCGGTGCTCACCGCCACATGCCATACCGGGTCGGTATGGCGCAACGTGCCCACCAGGTTGAACGGCGGCGTGGTGGGCAGGGTGACGTTCAAGGCCTCGCCCACTGCGCCCAGCGACGGGCCGCTGATGCGCAGCTCGCCTTCGATGCCACGTGCGCCCAGCGGGTCGTGCACCACGCCGTCGTAGGCCAGCCTGGCGCGGCCGATCAGCGCCTGCGCCTTGACCTGCAGCGGCGCCGGCTGCTCATCGTCCAGCAGCGGCAGCACCTGGGGCGAGCGGGCCTGCAGCTTCACCGGCATGCCGCGCCAGGTGCCTTCGGCGTCGGCCACGAGGCCGAAGTCGCCTTCGCCCGAGGCGGCAGGGGCCGAAGCCGCCGCAGGCGCCGAGGCCGCCCCGGCGGCCGGGGCGCTTTCGTTCATGCGGGCATGGGCTTCCACCTTCACTTCGCTCACCGCGTCGTTCACATGGATGGCCGCCTCGCGCAGCCGCACCCGCTCCACGCGCGGCGAGTCGCGCTCGACCTTGGGCTCCTGGCTGTCGGTCTTGAACTGCCAGCTGGCCACACCTTCCTTGGGGCGCAGCACATGGGCTTCCAGCTGGCCCGCCTGCAGGGCCACGAGGCGCAGCGGCCCGCCCTTGCGGAAGTCGTTGACGTCGCCCCAGCGCCAGCGCAGCAGCACGTCCTTGGCATCGACCAGGAACGGCGCCTGGCTGCCCGGCGCCGCGCCCACCCACAGCGCGCCCGCGCTGGCCTGGGGCGGTCGCAGCAGGTGCAGGCGGAAAGGCGCCGCGATGCGCACCGGCGCGCCCAGCGCGTCGGTGGCATAACGTTCGATGGGGCCGCGCAGGTAACGCCAGCCCAGCAGTTCAGACACGATCAGGAAGCCTGCCAGCACCAGCATCACCAGGCCCAGCACATGCAGCCACCGGCGCGGCCGGCGCGGTGCATGAACGGGGCGGGCAGGCGGTGTCGATGGGGTGCTGGCGGTCATGTGCCATTGTGGAAAGCGCTGCCTGCGGGGGTGGTCGTACCGCGCCCACAAGCACCGTCGGACAGCACCTACACTGCCGCGGCGCCGGCCACGGCATCATGCGCCCTGCTTCTTTCACGACCTGCAGCTTCGCCCTTGCCCACCGCCGCCCCCACCTCCGTCCCTGATGCCGCCGATGCAGCCGGCGGCTGGCTGGCGGGCTGCGAGCTGTGCGATGCGCTCAACCGCGTGCAGGCGGGCCGGCCGGCCACCTGCTGGCGCTGCCAGTCGCCGCTGCACACGCTCCATCTGGGCGCCAGCGCCGAGTCGGCCTCGCGCCTGTCGGGCGTCGTCGCGCTGCTGGTGGCGGCCTGGGTCTGCATCATCGCCGTGCACCTGGAGCCCATGGTCTCGCTGGCGCTGCGAGGGCTGGAAAGCTCCGTCACCCTCAGCAGCGCGGCGGTGGTGCTGTGGCACCAGGGCAAGCTGGCGCTGTCGGCGGCCCTGTTCATCACCACGGTGATCGCGCCGGCCACCGAGATGGGCGCGATGCTGCTGGTGGCGGTGACGCTGTGGTGGCGCGCCCGCAGCCCCGGCGCGCTGCAGCCGCCGCCGCGCTGGCTGGGGCCGGTGATGCACCTGTGGCAGGGCATGCGCGACTGGAACATGACCGAGATCCTGGTGCTGGGCACCGCGGTGGCGCTGGTCAAGCTGGGCCAGCTGGCCACGCTGGTCGTCGGCCCCGGCCTGGTGGCGCTGATGGCCTTCATGGCGCTGCGGCTGGCCGCGCTGCGCATGCTGTCGCCGGTGGACGCCTGGGCGCTGCTGGACCCGCGCGAAGTGCGCCTGCGCTAGCCATGGCGATGCGCTGGTTCACCCGCCGCCCCAAAGCCCGGCCCGCCGAGCCGGCGGCCGGCCACTGCCCCACGCTGCACGAGTGCGGCCTGCAGCAGTGCCCGGCGTGCCAGCTGGTGCTCAAGGCGCCGGCCGACGACCGGCAGGGCCCCGGCCGCTGCCCGCGCTGCGAGGCGCAGCTGCGCGGCCCCCTGAAGCGCAGCGTGGGCACCACCACCGCGCTGCTGCTGGCGGCCGCCGCGCTGTACGTGCCCTCCAACACCCTGCCCATCATGACCACCCGCTCGGCCGTCGGCGAGCGGTCCGACACCATCCTGTCGGGCATCGTGGCACTGGCGCAGGCCGGCTCCTGGCCGCTGGCGGCCATCGTCTTCATCGCCAGCGTGCTGGTGCCGCTGCTCAAGCTCAGCGTGCTGAGCTACCTGGTGCTGGCGGTGCACATGGGCTGGCAGCGCGGCCGCACCCACCGCACCACGCTGTACCGGCTGATCGAGACGGTGGGCCGCTGGTCGATGCTGGACGTGTTCGTGGTGGGCATGCTGGCCTCGCTGGTGCAGCTGGGCCCGGCCGCGCAGGTGTCGGCCGGACCCGGCGTGGTGGCCTTCGGCACCGTGGTGTGGCTCACGCTGTGGGCCACGCAAAGCTTCGACCCGCGCCTGCTGTGGCACGACCCCGGCACGCCCGCCGCCTGCGCCCGCTTTCCTTCCATTGACCGAGCCGACGACCGGCAGCCCGATGCAGCCCGATGACCCCCAAGACCGGCCGGCCCCACCGCCCGCCCCCGCCCTGCCGCCCGACATCCCCGAGGCGGTGCCCGAGCGCCGCCGCCGCTGGTCGATGGCGCAGGCCATCTGGCTGGTGCCGCTGATCGCGGTGCTGGCCGTGGGCTGGCTGGCCGCCAGCGAATGGCTGCAGCGCGGCCCCACCATCACCATCCGCTTTGCCACCGGTGAAGGCATCGAGGCGGGCAAGACCCGCATCAAGTACCGCAACGTGAACGTGGGCCAGGTGACGGCGGTGCGGCTGGCGCCGGACCTCAAGGGCGTGCTGGTCACCGCGCAGATGGAGCGCAATGCCGCCCCGCTGCTGGTGGAGGACACGCGCTTCTGGGTGGTGCGGGCGCGGGTGGCCGGCGGCGAGGTGTCGGGCCTGACCACGCTGCTGTCGGGCGCCTACATCGGCGTGGACGGTGGCAAGAGCGCCGAGACGCAGCGCCACTTCACCGGCCTGGAGACGCAGCCCGTGGTGTCGGTGGATGAAGCCGGCAAGGAATTCGTGCTGCAGGCCAGCAGCCTGGGCTCGCTGGAAATCGGCTCGGCCGTGTACTTCCGCCGCGTGCGGGTGGGCCAGGTGCTGTCGGCCGATCTGGCGCCCGATGGCCAGGGCCTGCGGCTGCGCGTCTTCGTGCGGGCGCCGTACGACCGCTTCGTCAGCACCAACAGCCGCTTCTGGCATGCCAGCGGCGTGGACGTGTCGTTCGACGCCAGTACCGGCCTGCGGCTGCGCACCGAGTCGCTGCTGTCGGTGCTGGTGGGCGGCGTGGCCTTCGAGACCCCGCCCGAGCTGGATGCCAGCCAGCAGGCCGAGGCGGGCAGCACCTTCAACCTGTTCGAGGGCCAGGCCGCCGCGCTGCGCCGCGGCGCCGCGCAGGTGCTGGAATACACCGCCGTGTTCACCGATTCGGTCCGCGGGCTGGCGGTGGGCGCGCCGGTGGAGTTCAAGGGCTTCGTGATCGGCGAGGTGGCTTCGCTGGGCATCCGCTTCGACCGCGAGGTCGGCGGCTTCGCCTTCCCGGTCAAGCTGCACATCTACCGCGACACCGCGGCCACCGTGGCCTCGCGCGAGCCCAACAACCGCCGCACCGAAGATGCCAACGGCGCCCGCTTCCCGATAGAGCGGCTGCTGTCGGGCCGCTCGGTGGACCGCGGCCTGCGCGCGCAGCTGCGCAGCGCCAACCTGCTGACCGGCCAGCGCTACGTGGCCATCGACTTCTTCCCCGAGCACCGCGGCGAGAAGGTGGCCGGCCTGGCCGAAGGCCAGCGCGAGATACCCACCGTGCGCGACGCCTTCGGCGAGCTGCAGGCGCAGGTGGCGCGCATCGCCAACCGGCTGGAGGGCGTGCCCTTCGAGAAGCTGGCCGGCGACCTGAGCAAGGCGTTGGTGGGCATCGAGGCCGCCACCCGCTCGCTGGAATCCACCATGGGCAGCGTGCAGAAGGAGCTGGTGCCCAGCGCCCGCCAGACGCTGGACGAAACCCGCAGCACCATCAAGGAGGTGCGCGGCCTGCTGGCCCAGGACGCACCGCTGCCGCAAGACCTGCGGGCGGCGATGCAGGACCTCTCGCGCGCGGCCGACGCCATCCGCCAGCTGGCCGACACGCTGGACCGCCAGCCCGAGTCGCTGCTGCGCGGCAAGCGCCTCAACCCCCTCGAGACGGAGAAAGAATGACCCACCCGCGCACCTTCATGGCGGCCGGCAGCCTGGCGGCGG
>CAKZXL010000543.1 GCA_937883885.1 uncultured Aquincola sp.
GCCTCGGGCGCCAGCAGCGCCTGTGGGTCCTGCTTCATCCACGCGGGGTCGGTGATCAGGCTGTCGCGGATGGCAAAGGCCTGCTTGGTGGCTTCGACGCAGGCATGCACATAGGCCGCGTTGTCGGGTGTCATGCTGGCGGCATCGAACAGGCGGTCGAGCTGACCCAGGATCAGCAGCGACACCAGGCCTTGCGTGGGCGGCGGCATGTTGTACAGAGTGCCGGCGGAGTGCGCCATGGCCAGCGGGGGCTTCCACACCGCCTGGTGCGACTTCAGGTCCAACAGGCGCACCGGGCTGCCAGCCGCCTCCAGATCGGCGGCCATGGAGCGGGCCAGGTCGCCGCGGTAGAAGTCGTCCAGGCCGGCGCGGGCCAGGTGCTCCAGCGTGGCGGCCATGCGCGGCTGCTGCCACAGGCTGCCGATGGCCGGCGCCTGCCCATCGACCAGGAAGCTGTGCGCAAAGCCGCTGACCGGGATCAGCTCCTTGCGCTTGTTGGCGATGCAGTGTGACTGACTGCGGGTGACGGCAATGCCATCGCGCGCATGGGCGATGGCGTCTTCCAGCAGCCGGCTCAGCGGCAGGCGGCCGCCCAGCGCCTCACGCGACCAGGCCAGCGCCGCGTCCCAGCCCGAGATCGTCCCGGCCACGGTGTTGGCCGCCAGGCCGCCGCGGAAAGGAATGCGCTCGATGCCATGGCCGCGGTACGACTCGATGCTGGCGGCCTGCGCGGCCGCGCCGCAGGCTTCCAGCCCGCGCGGCGCCTCACCGGGCTTGGCAATCAGCCAGAAGCCGTCGCCGCCGATGCTGTTCATGTGCGGGTACACCACCGCGATGGTGGCGGCTGCGGCCACCATGGCTTCGACGGCGTTGCCACCCTCGCGCAGCACGCCGATGGCGCTTTGCGCAGCCAGGCCATGCGGCGCGACGGCCATGCCGCGGGTGCCGCGGGCGGGGTTGGGGACGTGGGTCACTGCGGGTCTCCAGAATGCTTCTGCGCATTCTGGCGCGTCCAGACCGCGTGCCGTTCAAGCCGCCAGCAGCCCCGCGCCGCGCAGGTGGCGGTACACCGTGGTGCGCGAGATGCCCAGGCAGCGCGCGGTGCGGCTGACCGAGCCGCAGCGGCGGAACTCGGCCAGCACCGCTTCGGTGGCGCCGCGCTGCAGTTGCGAAGGCCCGTGCTCGGCCGCTGGCGGCAGCGCCGGCAGCACCGCATCGACATCGGCCACGGTGATGTGGCCGGTGGGGTGGGTCAGCAGCACCCGCGCCAGGCAGGCCCGCAGTTCGCGGAAGTTGCCGGGCCAGGCATGGCGGGCCAGGCGCTGCAGCGCAGCCGGCTGCAGCTGCGCATCGGGCTGCAGCGCCTGCAGCAGCCGCGTGGCCACGGCCGCGAAGTCGCTGCGCAGGCGCAGCGGCGGCAGCTTCACCGCCACGGTGTTCAGCCGGTACAGCAGATCGGCCCGGAAGCGGCCCTGCGCCACCGCGGCCTCCAGGTCCACATGTGTGGCGGCCAGCACCTGCACGTCCACCGGCTTGAGCTGGCGGCCACCCACCGGACGCAGCAGCCCGTCGTCCAGGAAGCGCAGCAGCGCGGCCTGCAACGGCAGCGGCAGCTCGCCCACCTCATCGAGCAGCAGCGTGCCGCCATGGGCGCTGGCCAACAGGCCCGCTTGCCCCTGGCGCCGCGCACCGGTGAAGGCGCCGCCCACGTAGCCGAACAGCTCGGCCTCGAACAGCTCGGCCGGCACCGCGCCGCAGTTCACCGGCACGAAGGCGCCGCTGCGGCCGCTGGCCTGGTGGGCATGGCGGGCCAGCAGTTCCTTGCCGGTGCCGGTTTCGCCCTGGATGAGGATGGGCAGCTGCCGCCGCACCGCGGCCGCCACCAGCGCCTGGGCCTGCAGCACGGCGGGGTCCTGGTCGCCCTCCACCGCCGCCGGCAGGGCAGCCGGCGCCTCATGCACCGGCAGGGCGGCCCCCACGCGGCCGCCCGCAGCCTGCACCATCCCGGCCGGCGTGGCAGCCGCCAGCACACGACCCACGGCCTCGCCCGGCTGCACGCAGGCCACGGCCAGCACGCTGTTCATCGCATCACGCAGCCGGGTGGCGCCTTCGGCCCGCAGCCGGCCCAGAAAGCGGTCGAAGGGCTCGTTGAACAGCTGCTCGAAGGCCGCGCCGCGCCGCACCGCCAGGCCGCTGAGCAGGCCCACCGCGCGGCCATTGAAGGCGCTGAGCCGGCCCTCGCCATCGAAGGCCAGCAGCCCGGCGCTCAGCGTGCCCACGAACTCGGGCCGCGGGTGCAGGGCCAGCACCCAGTGCTGGCGTCGCTGCTCGGCCAGCAGCACGTTCTCGATGTGGGCGGCGGCCATCTGCACCAGGGCCTGGGTGTGGCGCTGGCGCGAGTCGAAGCAGCAGGAAGCGTCCAGCGCGCCGATCACGTCGCCATCCGCATCGCGGATGGGCGCGGCGGTGCAGGCGATGTGGCTGAACTGGCCGAAGAAGTGCTCGGGTCCGTTCACCGCCACCGGCCGGCCGCAGGCCAGCGCGGTGCCCAGGCCATTGGTGCCGGCGGCCTGCTCGGTCCACAGGCTACCGGCCGGAATGCCTTCGCCCGCGGTGCTGGTGACAAAGCGCTGGTCGGCATAGCGGTCGAGCACCACGCCTTCGGCATCGGCGAAGGCCAGCAGGAAGCTGCTGCCGGCGATCTGCTGCATCAGGGTTTCCAGCTCCACCAGCGCCAGCTGGCGCACCCGGCCGGCGCGCTCGCGGCGGCGGCGCAGGTCGGCGTCTTCCACCACGATCAGCGGCAGCGGTCGTTCGAAGTCCAGCCCCTGCTGCAGGCAGCGGGCCCAGCTGTCGAGGATGTCGGTGGGTGGATCGTCTGCCGCCACGGGCAGCCTGCGCGCCAGCACCGCGCGGCACTGCGCACGCTGCCACTCCTGCCATGCGCCGCTTGCTTCGAGCATTGCCTGTCTCCTGCCGCGGTCTTCGCCGCTCAAGGTCAGCCCTGTGTGGCGCGGACCATAACAGGGGCCCGCCGGCCCCGGCAACTGAA
Source organism: uncultured Aquincola sp. (assembly GCA_937883885.1). Next base: position 3,053 of record CAKZXL010000543.1, read on the forward strand.
CAGTTTCTGTTCACCGGCGCGTTGCAGCGTTGCATCGCTGTACAGGCCGGCCGGCCCGGCCGGGCCAGGGTTTGCCCGCAGGCTGCAGAGGGAGCGGCGGCGGCGCCCGGCCGCAGACCACCCGCCGGCATGTGCATTGCGAAAGCAAGACCCACCGGCGCCCACGGCGGGGCCCGGCCCACAACGAGGAGACACCCCATGCCACGCACATTCAGTCCGACCCTGGTTCCCACCCTGGCCGCGCTGGCGCTGGCCCTGGCCGGCACGCTGCCGGCCCAGGCCCAGAACATCGACAAGCTCAAGCAGATGAAGGTCTCGGGCACCGACCTCAACATTCCGCCGGTGCCGCAGACCGGCGCGCAGGCCGATGCCATCCGCAAGAACCTGGAGAAGGTGAAGCTGCCGCCGGGCTTTCGCATCAGCCTGTATGCGGTGGTGCCGGATGCACGCCACATGGCGGTGGCGCCTTCGACCAACATGCTGTTCGTGGGCACCCGCAAGACGGCGGTGTATGCGGTGACCGACCGCCTGTCCACCGGCACCGCCAGCGAGGTGAAGGCCTTTGCGCCCTCGCTCAACTTCAAGGTGCCCAACGGCGTGTGCTGGACCCGCGACGGCAGCCTGCTGGTGGCCGAACACAACCGGGTGCTGATGTTCCCGGCGGCCGAGTTCTTCTATGAAGGGCCGGACGTGGCGGTGGCCGAGGTGGTGCCGCAAGGCCAGCTGATTCCGGTGGAAGAGGAGTCGTTCAACCACGGCGCACGCACCTGCCGCGTGGGCCCGGACAACCTGCTCTACATGACGCTGGGCCAGCCGTTCAACGTGCAGCCGCGCGAAAAGCTCAAGTTGTATGAGCAGGTGGGCATCGGCGGCATCGTGCGCATGGGGCTGGACGGCAGCAAGCGCGAGGTGTTTGCGCGCGGCATCCGCAACTCGGTGGGCATGGACTTCAATGCCAAGGACAAGACCCTCTGGTTCACCGACAACCAGACCGACGGCATGGGCGACGACATTCCCAAGGGCGAGATCAACCGCGCCACGCAGGCCGGCCAGTTCTTCGGCTACCCGTACATCGTGGGCCAGACGCGCATCACCGAAAACGGCTACGACAAGGACCCGATCCCGGCCGGCGCGGTGAACCCGCAGGTGATGACCGACGCACACGCGGCCGACCTGGGCATCGTGTACTACGGCGCCAGGCAGTTTCCGGCCAAGTACCAGGGCGGCTTCTTCTCGGCCCAGCACGGCTCCTGGAACCGCACCAAGCCGGTGGGCGCGCGGGTGCTGTTCACCTCGCTCAAGCAGGATGGCACGGCCGACAAGACCGAGGTGTTCGCCGACGGCTGGCTGGACAACGACACCGGCGTGTACCGCGGCCGGCCGGTGGACGTGGCGGTGATGAAGGATGGCTCGCTGCTGGTGTCCGACGACTTCGCGGGCGCCATCTACCGCATCACCTACAGCGCGCCGTGATGCGGATGACCTTGATCGCCCTGCTGGCGGCGCTGGCCGCCGGCAGCCCCGCCCTGGCGGCCGATGCGGCGGCCGGCAAGGCCAAGGCGCAGCAGTGCGCGGTGTGCCACGGCCCCAACGGCCTGGCCACCGCGCCCGATGCGCCCAACCTGGCCGGCCAGCCGGCGCTGTACGTGGCCGCGCAGCTCAAGGCCTACCGTAGCGGCGAGCGCAAGCACGAGGTGATGGCCGTGATGGCCAAGCCGCTGACCGATGCCGACATCGACAACCTGGCGGCCTGGTTCGCCAGCATCAAGGTGACGGCGCAGCTGCCATGATGTGGGCCGCCATCGGCAGCGGGCGGCGCTAAAGCCAGCGGCCGACCCAGCGCTCGATGGCGGCCACGCTCCTGAACTCGTCGCAGGACCGCGCCGGTATCTCGGGGTAGCGCCGGCTCCACAGACGGGCCAGCGCCTGCCCGGGGCCGATCTCCAGCACGCAGCGCGGCTGTCGGCCGCGCACCTCCTCCATGCAGTCCCGCCACCTGACCGTCTCTGCGATTTGCGCCGACAACACCTGCGCCGCCCGCTCAGCGGAACGAACACGGCCGCCCACGTTGCTGAACAGCACGCCGCGCGGCGCCTTTGCCGCCACGGTGGCCAGCAGGCCGGCGAAGGTGGCGGCTGCCTGGCGCATGGCCGGCGTGTGAGAGGCCACTGAAACCGCCAGGCGCGTGACCTGAGCGCCGCGCGCGACCGCCAGTTGCTCGCCGTGCAGCAGCGCCGGCCACGGGCCGCCGACGATCACGGCATCGTCGCCATTGCAGATCGCGATGTGCAGGCCGGCGCTACGGCAGATGTCGGCCACGCTGTCGGGCCCCAGCCCCCCCCAGGCGACCAGACCGCCGGGGCTGGCCTGGCCGCAGCGGTCCATGGCCGCGGCACGCTGCTGCGCCAACCACAGCGCGGTCTGGCCGTCAAACACACCCGCCGCACTGAAGGCCGCCAACTCACCGACGCTGTAACCCGCCCAGCAGACCGGCCCAGGCAGCCGGGGCGCCAGTTCGGCCCAGGCGGCCAGCGCCGTGCCGGTCAGCACCAGCTGTGCCGTGGCATTGCGGGTGGCCCAGCCGACATCGGCCAGCGCCGCGCGCCAATCGGCGCATTCGAGCCGTTCGCCCATCTGCCGCAGCAGCGGCGAAGGTGACAGCCAGGGCAGCATGTCTGCATGCTGGTGGCCCTGCCCGGCAAACAGCACCGCCAGGCTCATGCCGCGTCCCGCAGGCCACCGATGCGTTGCAGCCAGCACGCGGCCGACAGCATGTCCGCCGCCCCGCCCGGCGACAGGCGGCGCGCCACGAAGTCCTTGCCGATCGCTTCGGCACGCCATCGGCCATCGGGCTGAGCAGCGCCCCCTGCCGCCATGAAGCCGCGGGCTGCGGCCTGTGCATGGCGCAGCCCGGCCAAGCCTCCGCGGTGCGCCAGGTTGCTGTCGTCCAGCACCGCCATGGTGGCGAACAAGGCATCGGTGCGCGCGACCCAGACAGACCGGCCGCGCGCCAGACCTTCACGCAAGGTGGGCACGGTGACGCCGAACAACACGGGGAACCCCAGCGCCGCTTCCTGCGCGGCACTGCGCAGGCCGAGCCGTCGCGCCGCCATGCCGCCCGGCAGCGACGAGGGCCGCGCGGCCTTGTGGGCCAAAGCCTCACCCCAATGCCGGCGCAAGACCGCTTGCAGCTGCTGGGGCGTGGGCAGCTGGCCCGCAGCGGCCAGTGCGCCGCCGGCCGCACACAACAGACCCAGCAGGAAGATGGCGCCGCGGTGCGTGTTGACACCGCCGGTGGCCGCCAGCATGCGCTGCTCGGCGTCGAGCCCGCTGCGCTGCAACTCACTGAAGGGCGCCGCCTGCGTACCCAACTCGGCCATGCGCACAAAGTAGCCGCGCAGCGCAAACAGGCTGCGGGTGAAGGTTTGCGCGTCCATGTCGTCATGGCTGCCGACATCGGTCAGCGTGACCAGACCCGGCTTGGGCGACAGCGCCAGTTCGTCGTACAGCGCCGACGATGCCGCCCGCCCCAGGGTCAGCGGTGTGACGGTCGGGGCAACTGCCTCCCGCTGCGCGGAATCCCTCCGAGAGGACATCATGCTGCTTCCGCCGTTTCCGCCGCTTCGGGGCACGGCACCTGAAGGGGGGCCGGCGACCAGCGCAGGAAGCTGCGGTCGATGGTGCGTACCAGCAGGGCGCGGCTGGCGCCGCTGCGCCAGGCCTGCCACTCGCGCCAGGCAACGGCAGCGCCGTCTTCGAACATCAACTCGCCGTCCACGCGGGGCAGCCCTTGCGGCGCATGCGCCAGCAGCGCGGCCACGGCGTCGGCGGTCGCGTCGTCCCCCACGCCGATCCAGAGGTCGATGTCGGAACCCCGGCGCACGTGGCTCAGGCCGGTGAGCGACCGCCAGCCGCGGCTGCCGTACACCCGCGCCTGGCCACCCGCCGCGGCCAGGCTGTGGCACCAGGCGCGCCAGGCATGCCCGACCTTGCGCGGCAACTGCGGTGCGATGTCCTCGGTACGGGGGAACTCGTCGAACCACAGGATCTCCTGCCACGCCACACGCAGCGCGATCCTGCGGTGGCCGAACTCCGCCGGCGCGGGCAAGCCCACGCTGACGCCGTCCACCGCAGCCTGCTCCGGCTGCCGCGTCACCACCACCGGCAGCCGATGGGCTGCCCACCACGTGGTGCAGCGGCGAGACTCGTCGTCAGCCTGCTCGGCACCGATGCGCAACCAGGCGGCCGGCGACAGATAGGCCAATTGATGTCGGCGCAAAGTGACCATGGGCCGCCTCACGGCGCCTGCAGCACGCGCTCGATGACGCTGGCCGCCAGGCGTCGCCCGCCGCGCTCGGCCCCCAGCCGCGCGCGCTGGTCGTCCACCGGCGCATGGGCCAGCGCATCGCGCAGGCAGGCGGCCAGGTCATCCCGCCACAGCCGGCGCACACCACCCATGGCCACGTAGTTGTCCACGCCCGGCGCAAACACGGGGTTCGACCGTGACAGCTCGGTGAGCATCTCCTCCGGCAACTTCGTCACGCGCGCCATGGCGGGGATGCGCATCACCCGGATCTCGGCTTCGGGCAGGGCGTCGCAGGCATCGGCGATCAGGCCCGAGGTGATGAAGCCCCCCGACAGCGCCTGGTCGTACACCAGCCCGAGCACGCGATGGCCGCGACGGCGCGCCAGGTCGATGCACAGGCCCAGGTGGGCCATGGCGCGGTTGATGCCCAGCAGCTCGTCGCGCCGACGCAGCTGCTGGCCTTGCGTGTCGATCAGCAGCAGGATGGCGCGCCCCGGGTGGGCGGCCACAGTGTCCAGCACGGCCCGGGCCTGCTGCAGCGCCAGCTGCACCCCGATGGGCGCATGACCGGTGGTGCCGATGACGGTGAGCGGCTGGCCGTCGAACACGACCGTGCCCTGCAGAAAATCGCCCTCCTGGGCCACGCCGTGCAGGCCATGGTCGGGCCCGAACAGCGTGATGGCCAACTGTCTCCAGTTCATCGCACGTCCTCCAGGGCCACCTTGCGCAGGCCACGCACGGCGTCCACCTCCAGGTCAGCCACCTGCCCGGCCTGCTCCACGCCCAA
>CAKZXL010000544.1 GCA_937883885.1 uncultured Aquincola sp.
AGAGGCCCTCGGGATCAGTGGGAAGAAGACCACGCATGCCGAGCATGCGGGGCATCGTGCCATAGCCCGCCACGCGGCCTATCGGCACATGCACTGTCAACCGATCATGGCTGACCGCACGCCAGATTCAGGCCCGCGTGATGGCGCTGAGCTCATGAAGCCGCTGCCACGGCAGGCCCAGCATCAGGGCATCGAACTGCGCCTGCGTCAGCGTCCACGAGGGCGCCACGCCGCCAGCGACGGGCCACACGAATCGCCCGCTGTTCAAGCGCCGCGACGCGCACCACAGCCCGAAGCCGTCATGCATGAGCAGCTTGACGCGGGTGCCACGGGCATTGGCGAACAGATAGCCGTGGTGAGCGTGCGCCACGCCGAACACTTGCACCACGCGCGCCAGCAGCCGCTCGGGTCCAGCCCGCATGTCCACGGGCTCGGCGGACAGCCACATCGCGTCGATGCGGATCATCGAAGCAGCTCGCGCATCCAGGCCGCGCATTCGCTGGCCGCACTGGCCGGCCAGGTTACCGTGACCGCTGTCACGCCGCGCTGCAGCTCGATGCGGATGTCAGTTAGCGCGGCCGGCTCGCTGGGCGCAGGCAGTTGTACCGGAACGAACGAGGACCTGTGCTCAGGCGCCTGAACTTCACCAGGGGTCATCCCGCGAAGGGCGCCGGCCGCGGGCTTCATCTCGGCCTCGCGCACCCACCGACGCAGCAAGTTGGCGTTGACGCCATGGGCCATCGCCACCGCCGCCATCGACATGCCCGGTTGCAGGCAACTGGCCACCGCGCCGGCCTTGAATTCATCGCTGTGCGTACGACGCCGACGGCGAGGGCCACCTTGTAGATCGGGGATAGTGTTCACGTGTCCACCAAAAGTCGAAGTGGACATGAGACTCCTATTCGCCTACCCGGCCTTCAAGATGGTCGGCCTGGACGCTCACTGGCTTGCTGCAGCCTCCGCAGGTCTAGTTTGCGGCGCATCAGGCCTAGCGCGACGGCGCCGGTGACACCCACCGCTCCGCCTTCGGTGGGGGTGGCTACGCCGAAGTACACCGATGCGAGCACAAGGAGGATGAGACCGATCGGAAAGCCGGCAGCCACCAGCGCCGTTCTGCTGCGCTGAGCCAAGGGGCGAAGGCGCACTTCGCCCGGCATCGCGGGCACTCGCTGCGGCCATAAACGCGCGGCGAAAAAGATGTACAGCAAGTACAGCAGGACCAGCAGCGCGCTGGGCAACAACGCACCCCGGAACATGTCCATTAGCGGCACCTCGAGCTGCTCCGCCAGCACGATCAGCACCAGACTGGGCGGCAGCATCTGCGCGAGCGTGCCCGAGGCGGCCACCACACCGGTGGCGAGGCGGGCGTCGTAGCCTCGGCGCAGCATGGCAGGCAACGCAATCAGCCCCAGCCCGATGACAGCCGCCGACACGAACCCGGTGATGGCCGCCAGGCTGGCTCCGACCAGGACCACGGTATAGGCCATCCCGCCGCGCACGGCGGCGAGCAGTTCGTCGAGTGCGTGCAGCATGTCGGCGGCCAGCCCCGTGCGCTCCAGCAGCATCCCCATGAATACGAACAACGGAATCGCGAGCAGGTTGTCGTTGTGGAAGAACCCTTCGACCCTCAACGTGCCGGCAAGAAGAAATGCCGGCTGGAAGTGGCCTGCCGCAACGCCCGCCACACCGAAGACGGCCGCGACGGCAGCGACAGAAAACGCGACCGGGAAGCCGACAAGCAGCGCACCGGCCAGCGCCGCGAACATCGCGGCTGCCAGCACCTCAGCTGACACGGCCATCGTCCTCCATCAGCAACCCGGCCCGCCTCGGGCGCGGGGAGACGCCTCGAAGCGCCGCAACGCAACGGATCGCTTCCGCCCCGCCCTGCAGCGCCAGCAGCAGGAATCCGGCCGGAACGAGGCCTTTCATCATCCACGCCGGCAAGTTGGAGAGGCTCTCCCGGCTCGCACGAGTTTCGCCAACGGCAAAGGCGTGGACAGCTTGAGGCAGGGTAACCCAGACGACGGCGGCACAGACAGGCAGCAGGATACCGAGCAGGCCGACCAAGTCGATCCACAGCCTGCCGCGCTCACCGAGGCGGGAGGACAGCACATCCACGCGCACATGCTGATCCAACTGCAGCGTATAGGCGGCCATCAACGTGACCACCGCGGCATAAAAGTGCCATTGCAGGTCGAACAACACGGGCCACGCCACGGCGAACAGCTTGCGCATGACGGCGTTACCTGCGATGAGCAGCGCATTGGCCAGCAGCGCCCACGCGACGGTGCGAGCCACAACGCCGGTCACTCGGTCAACCCACGAAGCGGCAACAAGCCAGGCTGTCATGGGAATTCAGGGCAGCCGGATCGGGAACTCGGTCTGCGTCGGCGGGTAACACACCGACTGAAAGCGAGGCAGGGATACCGGCCGCTCACGCGCACGAGTCAGCGTAGGGACGACAGTTCTGTCGTCGACCGCCTCGACTTTGATCTGGAAGGCCTTCTCAGGAGGCAGCGGCTCTGAAGGGTCGGAGCGCCCCAGCACCTTGTTCAAAAGCCCGGCGCTGGCGCTCAAAGACGCGAGGGCCAAGCTCAGTGCGACCATGCCGCCGGCCAGGCAGAAGGCCCTCGCTCGATCGTTCAGCATGCTCGCTCGCGTCCCGCGCGGACGCTTGCATGATCGCTGCCTAGGTCCAGCCGGTCGGCCGGCGGTTGTTGGCGGGCCACGTCACGCCCGCTTCTTCGCCTCAGCGACCAACACTTCCGCTACCGTCAACGATCGTTCATTGGAGCCAGCCATCGAACCAGAGGTAAGCCAACGGCCATCCACACCGATGGCGGGCGTTCCTTCGACCTTGTAGCCCGCGGTCAGTGCACATGCCTGCTTTGCTTTGGCGGCAACAGCAAAGGAGTTCTGCGTGTCCACGAAGCGACTGCGATCTACCCCGTTCTTCGCGACGAACTCGGCGATCTCCTCGGGCTTTTCGAAGCGTTGTCGCTCGACATGGATGGCCGCGAAAACCTTGCGCTGAAGTTGCTCGATCAGTCTCAGCGTCTCGATGGTGAAAAACAGCTTCTGGTGCAACACGAAAGGCACTTCGCGGAAGGCGACCGGAATGCGCCGGTACAGCACGTCACCAGGCAAGCGCTTCTGCCAAGCGTCGACGGTAGGCTCGAACGCATAGCAATGTGAGCAGCTGTACGCAAAGAACTCGAGCACCTCGACCTGGTTCGGGTCGCGTCTTGGTTGGCGCGGCGACACGGATACGTAGTGCTTGCCTTCAACATGCCGCTCTTGCGCCCTTGCGAGCCCTTGTGCGCCTGCAAACGATACGAAGGCGACCTTCGAGAAGTTACGGCGATCCATGCTGCGGTAGGCTGAACAGAGGCCTGGAATTCTTGGGCCTGAAGTAGCTACAGAGTCAACTGCGCACTTCAAATCCCTACGGGCGGCACCCCTTTTTTAGCGCCGCTCCGTGTGGGCCGCTCTGCGGCGCGAGGGCCCGGCGTGACCGCCAGGGGCGACCTGGGACACAGACTTGCCGATCGCATGCGGCAGCTCCATTCAAATTCGCCACCGCTGAAACCCCGTATGAGCTGTAGAGTCAACAGGAGGCGACTAAAGGGGTGATCATGAAGATCGGCGAACTGGCACAGACTGCAGGCACCGGTGTGGAAACCGTCCGGTTCTATGAGCGTGAAGGCCTGCTGCCGGCACCGCCGCGCTCCTCAGGCAACTACCGGGTCTATTCGTCCGAACACGTGGACCGGCTGGCGTTCATCCGGCACTGCCGATCGCTCGACATGACGCTCGACGAAATTCGCGTGCTGCTTCGATTCCAGGACGCGCCTCACGAGGACTGCGGCGAGATCAACGCGCTACTGGATTCGCACATCGGGCACGTGGCCCGCAGGATCCGCGAGCTGAGGGCGCTCGAGCGAGATCTCATGCAACTGCGTGGCCAGTGCGGCCGCTCGCGGGAGGCCAAGGACTGCGGCATCCTCGAGGGGCTGACCAAGACTGCGCAGCAGGTGCCCCGGCCAAATGGGCGTGACAAACGTCACTTCGACGACAGCCACGGCCATGGGAAGGATCGCCGATCCTGATCGGTCAGTCTAGATTCTGGCCCGCGCCGGCCATCAGCGAGATCGAGCGTCATACTTGGCGAAACACGCAGCAGCCGTGAACGCCTTGGTCTTGCAGTCGACACTCACTTGCCGCGGAATGCGGTCACGTGAAGGAGGAGACGGGCGATTGCTGCGTGTTCTGCTCCTACGGCACGAACAAGTGCTCCAACGATGCAAACCGGTTCATCCGCTTGCTGCTCGAGTTGACGATGCGCGTGCCGGTGCAGACCTCGGACCCGAGCCGGTCGCCGTCAAGTCCACGAGATGAGCGCTGCCGGAGCGACTCGCTCCACGACGGCCGCTGACCGAACGCGGCCCGGGGGATCACGCGGCTGCGATACGCCCTCGCGAGGCGGTCGCGGCGCCGCCCTTGATCAGGGCATCAGCGTTGCGTTCGACGCCAAATCTCATCGTCCCGCGGAAGTTGATGCGCGCGAAGTTCGCCGGCCCGATTCGGCGCAGCCAGTCGTTCTCGAGCGATACGCCCGGGCGCCGCAGGAGCTCGACCACCTCGTGCATGCGATGGGTGTTGCGGGCCCCCACGATGTTCGTGAGCAGCGCGTGCGAGCCGGAGATCGCGCGCAGTTCATCGCGTTGCGCCCGCGCTCCGGCGCGAGCCGGCCCGAATAAATGGCCCGCTGCAACTGATGCACGGATCGCCGCGGTCGAGCGACGTGTGAATCTCGCGCCTGAAGTCCGCGATGGCGACGTAGTCATGGCCACTTGCCTGCGCGCTCGACCTCGCTCCTGACCATGTCGCGCAGGCCCTTCGGGTCCGGCTGGGAAAAGCGGTTTGCCGCGCCGCTTCCAGGATGTGCACGCCGGCGATCGACGGCTCGCGATGGAAGGGCAGGTAGCGGATCACGAGACATGCGTCGCGCCGGTACGCCGCCAGGATCTGTTTGACGTGCGGATAGAAAGCCCGGCAGGCCTCGCAAGCTGGGTCGAAGAACTCGACGATCGTCGCCGAAGCGGTCGCCGGCCCCATGGTGGGCGAATGCTCTCGTACCATCACGGCGGACTGTGCCGCGGCTTGCTCTGCTGCTTGCTGCCGGGCGTCCCGCTGATACAGAAACGCCGCGCCGCCGAAGACGCCAAGCGCCACGAGCGCAATAAGGATGACGGCTGTGGTACGTCGGGTCATTTGAAGGCACGGCCAGTGAGGCAATCAGCGCGATGATCCATGCGGCGAACAGCTGCCAGCTGGCCTTCCGTTCGCTCATCTGGACGCGCTTTTTGTTTGGGAGGGGGTGGTTGAGTGGCACGCACAACGGCCTCAGGAGATCGCCGGTTGCCGATACGCGAGGAGGCGCAGCGCGTTGACGACGACGAGCAGCGTCGAGCCCTCGTGGAAGATGACCGCGGTGCCGATGCCGAGGCCGAAGATGGTGGCCGGGATGAGCACGGCCACCACGCCCAGGCTGACCCACAGGTTCTGCCGGATCACCCGGCTGGTGGCGCGCGACAGGCCCACCGCGAGCGGCAGTTGGGCCAGGTCGTCGGCCATCAGGGCGACGTCCGCGGTTTCAAGCGCCACATCCGATCCCGCCGCGCCCATCGCGATGCCGACCGTGGCGTTGGCCATCGCCGGCGCATCGTTGACGCCATCGCCCACCATCGCGACTCGTCCGGCGTCGCCGCGCAGGGACTCGATGGCCTTCACCTTGTCATCGGGCATCAGGTCGCCGCGTGCCTCGGTCAGGCCGACGCTCGCGGCCACGGAGTCGGCCACCCGCTGGTTGTCGCCGGAGATCATGATGAGCCGCTCGATGCCCAAGGCCTTCAGCGCCTGCATCACGCCGGCCGCGGCTGGCCGCGGGGTGTCCATCACGCCGATGACGCCCAGGTAGCGATCACCCTGGCGCACGATCATCGTGGTGCGGCCGCTGTCCACGAGGCGTGTGTTCTCGTCGCGGACCGCGTCGGGCAGCTTGACACCGGCGATCTCGTCGAAAAGCACCGGCTTGCCGATGTGCACGTCGGTGCCTGCCACGCGCGCGCGAACGCCGCGGCCGGTGATGCTCTCGATGCCCTCTGCCGCAGGCGGCTGGTGCGATTCCCCCAGCCGCTCGCGCGCACCGGTGACGATGGCCGCGGCGAGCGGATGGTCGCTGTGTTGCTCGACCGCCAGCGCTACGGACAGCAGCTCCGCCTCGCCAACGCCGGGCGCAGCCACCGCGTCCGTCAATCTCGGCCGGCCCTCGGTCAAGGTGCCGGTCTTGTCGAAAGCGATGGCTGTCAGCGTGCCCAGGTTCTCCAGCGGCGCACCGCCCTTGATCAGCACGCCGCTGCGCCCCGCCCGCGCGACGCCGCTGAGCACGGCACTCGGCACCGAGATCGCCAGCGCGCAGGGGCTCGCGGCCACCAGCACCGCCATCGCGCGGTAGAAGCTCGCCGAGAAGGGCTCGTCCACGACGACCCAGGCGAACATCAGCAGCACCACCAGGGCCAGCACCGCGGGCACGAAGACGCGTTCGAACTTCTCCGTGAAGTGTTGCGTCGGCGACCGCTGGGCTTCCGCCTCGGTCACCAGCTTGACCACGCGCGCCATCGTCGATTCGCCGGACCGCCGCGCCACCATCACCTCCAGCACCCCGGCCCCGTTGATGGTGCCGGCGAAGACGCGGTGCGCCGCAGGCACGCGGTCGAAGGCCTGCAGCGCGGCGTTCGCGTCGGCGATCGGGCGCTTGTCCACCGGCACACTCTCGCCGGTCACCGGAGCCTGGTTCACCGCGCTCTCTCCTGCGACCACCACACCATCGGCCGGCAAGCGCTCGTTCGGCTTCACGACGACCACATCGGCCGGCTTCAGCTGCTCGATGCGGACCTCTTCGGTTCGATCACCGCGCTTGAGGTGGGCGGTCTCCGGTGCCAGCTTTGCCAGGGCCTCGATCGCTCGCCGGGCCCGGCCCATCGCGTAGTGCTCCAGGGAGTGGCCCAGGCTGAACAGGAACAGCAGCAGCGCACCTTCGCCCCATTGGCCGAGCGCAGCGGCCCCAGCCGCCGCGACCAGCATCAGCGTGTCGATCTCGAAGCGGCGGGCACGCAGGTTCTCGAGGGCCTCGCGCAGCGTGTAATAGCCGCCAAAGACGTAAGCGCCCACGTACAGCGCGGTGGCCGCGACTTCCCCGATCAGCCCCAGCCTCCCCAGACCCCACCCGGCCAGCGTCAACGCGCCGGCCAGCAGCGCGAAGATCAACTCGGACCGTTCGCCGAACAGGCCGCCGTGCGCATGGTCATGCGGCTCGGCGGAGTGCCCGTTCGTGGCCTGCTCATCATGCGGGTGGTCGTGCTGGCCGTGGTCATGGCCCTCATGTCCCTCGTGTCCCGGAGCGGATGCAGACGATGCTTGGCCCGAGGGACCCAAGCCCAGCGCGGCGAGCGACTGGTCGATGGCCGCTGCATCGGTTCGTGTCGCGTCGTACTCCAGGCGCCAGGCGCCCGAGGCCGCAACCTCGGCCTCGACGACGCCGGGCAACTCTTCGAGGCGGGCGCCCAGGCTGCGGGCAGCGCGCGCGTGCATCGTTGCGCTGCGGCCGGCGCGATGCCCATAGCGGTCCGACAGTTCGGCGCCGGCGGCATGCGCCAGCTCCCGCACGCGCTGCAGCGACAGGCGCCCGCGATCGAAGTGGATGCACAGCTGCGGCCCTTCGCCAGGCTCGGTCCGGGAATGAGCATCGGCGATGCCCTCGCGCGCCTTCAAGGCCTGTACCAGGCGCTGCACGCACGGGTCCCGATCGTCCGGTGCATGGGGCAGCAGCTCGGACAGTTCGATCCGCGTCTTGTCGTGGTCAGGCATCGTGGGTCTCCTGGTGGGCCGGCAAGGTGGCCCGGCCTGTTGCCGACGGCAAGGGCCGCTCCTGAGGAGCCTGCGCGGGCAGCATCATGCCGATGGCGGTCGTGCCGGAATGCGAGGTGGCCAACGTGGTGCCGCCATGCATGCGTGCGATGGCCGCGACGATGGCGAGTCCCAGGCCGTGGTGCCGAGCGGCGTGGCTGCGTGCCGCGTCCGCACGGTAGAAGCGGTCGAACAGCCGTGGCAGCGCCAACGGGGGGATGGCCTCGCCCAGGTTGATCACCTGGATCTTCACGCCGCCCCCGGCTTCGACGGCGATGGCGACGCTCACGCTCGTTCCAGGCGTGGCATGCCGAATGGCGTTGGCCAGCAGGTTTGACAAAGCGCGCGCCAGCAGCGGCATGTCGAACGCGCCGGCCGCGTCACCCGTCACGTCAACGCTCAAGCCTGCCTCGGCGAGCGCCGCCTCGCAATAACCCGCAACGCGTTCGGCCAGGGCAGCGAGACTGGTCACGGCCGTGCGCCTGGCACGTGCGCCGCGATCGGCCTGCGACAGAAAGAGCATGTCCTGCACGATGCCCGCCATGCGCTGCAGGTCCTCCAGGTTGGAACCAAGCACCTCACGCAGCTCTTCAGCGCTCCGCGTGTGTCGCAGTGCGAGTTCACTGGTCCCGATCAACGTGGCGAGGGGCGTTCCGAGTTCGTGGGCGACTGAGGTTGCCCCCGACTTTCGGAGTCCATAGCTCAAGCCCGGACAATGCCGGGACGGAGCAAAAAGAGATGAACGAATCACGCCATCGGGGCAAATACACGCTCGAGTTCAAGCGGGAAGCGGTGCGGCAGGTGAAGGCGGGCCGCGCCACGGCGGTGGTGGCCAGGACATTGGGCGTGCCCTAGGCCAGCTTGTCGAACTGGGTGAGGGCCGAAGGCAAGGGGCAACTGGGGTTGACCGCCGAAGGCAAGCCGGCGCCGGAGGTCACTGCAGAGCAAGCGGAGATTGCCAGGCTGAGGGCGGAAGTGGCAAGGCTGAAGATGGAGCGCGACATCGCAAAAAACGACCATCGGGGCCGCGCCCCGTCCCAGTGGACAGAAACACTGAGCGGCCTACACTGACTTGGCCGGACTGTGGCCGTCAGCTTTTTGGAGGCATTCGTCCCCGTCAAAAAACGTGGCCCCTGGGGACTGTGCGGACCCAGCCGTGGTGGCGCCTCGTGCGACCCCGTTTAGGAAATTGATTGATCCGCTCCCCTGTCCGGCGCTTTGCCTACAGGAGGTTGCCATGTCCAAGAGTGGAAAGGCGCTCGGCCTGCCGATCGTCAACGTCAGAGCGGCCGGCATCGACATCGGCGCGCGCATCCAGGTTGCGGCCGTGCCGCCGGAGCTGAGCGACGATCCGGTGCGCACATTCGGCAGCTTCACCGCCGACATCGAGCAGATGGCCAACTGGCTGACGTCGATCGGCATCACGACCGTCGCGATGGAGTCCACCGGGGTGTACTGGGTTCCGGTCTATGAGATCTTGGAAGCGCATGGCTTGACCGTGGTGCTTGCCAACGCGCGAGACTGCAAGGCAGTTCCCGGCCGCAAGAGTGACGTCAATGACGCGCAGTGGCTGCAGCGCTTGCACGCGTGCGGGCTGCTGCGAGCGAGCTTCCACCCAGCGCCGGACATCGCGGCGCTGCGCGCCTACACGCGGATTCGGGAGCGCCACCTGGAATACGCAGCAGCCCACATGCAGCACATGCAGAAGGCCCTGACGCTGATGAACTTGCAACTGCACCACGTCCTGAGCGACATCAGTGGCGTGACGGGTCTGAAGATCATTCGAGCGATCGTGTCAGGCGAGCGAGATCCCGACGTTCTTGCATCCATGCGCGATGTCCGGTGCCGAGAAAGCTTGCAGACCATTCGAGCTGCGCTGGTGGGCAACTACCAGCCAGAGCATGTGTTCGCGTTGGCACAGGCGCTCGCGCTGTTCGATTCCTACCAAGACCGCATCGGCGACTGTGATCGGCAGATCGAAAACTCGCTGCGGGCTCTGAACGCCGATCGGCCAAAACCGCAAACGCCCTTACGCGCCGCACGCATCAGGACCAAGCAAGCCAACGCGCCGAAGTTCGACGTGCGCGCGCTGCTGTATCAACTTACGGGGACCGATCTGACCTTGATCCATGGTCTCGGGCCCAGCCTCGCGCTGTCCTTGGTGGCGGAGTGCGGCACGAATCTTGGCAAGTGGCCGTCCGAGAAGCACTTCGCCTCTTGGCTGTGTCTATCACCGGGGTGCAAGATCAGTGGCGGCAAGGTGCTCTCGGCGCGTACTCGACGCGGTTCCAGTCGTCTGACGTCCCAGTTGCGGCTGGCGGCGACCAACGTCGGGCGCACCGAGACGGCCCTCGGCGCCTTCTACCGACGTTTGTCAGCACGTGTAGGAAAGGCCAAAGCGGTGACTGCGACAGCACGCAAGCTGGCGATCCTCTTCTATCGAGCGATGCGCTTCGGCATGCAGTATCAGGACCCCGGCGTCGATCAATACGAGCAGCGATACCGGGAGCGCGTCGTCAAGCAACTGGAGCGGCGTGCCGCTTGATTTGGCTTCTCGCTGCAGCCAGCAGGTGGCGGTGTTTCTTAGGAAAGCATCGGCCTTCTTCGCCCGGGAACTGAAGTGATCCATCAGCTGGTCACCGAGTGGGCGGGGAAGGCTCCGGTCAAACAGTTGTGCCGCGTGCTGCAGGCCAGCCGTTCGGGCTACTACGCGGCCCGACAGCGCGCCCAGCGCCCGCCGGCGACATGCATGCAGAGCCTCCAAGCCACGGCCGCCTTCGAAGCCAGCGGCCGCACCTATGGCAGCAGGAGGCTGAGCGCAGCGATGCGCGCGGACGGCGTCGATGTCGGCCGGCATCGTTGTCGAACGCTGATGAAAGCCAACGCGCTCAAGCCTAAGTGGCGGCGCAAGTTCGTTCACACGACCGACAGCAGCCATGGCTTGCCGGTGGCTGCCAATGTGCTGGAGCGCAGGTTCCGGCCCGACGGGCCGAACTGTGCCTGGGTGAGCGACCTCACCTACATCCGCACCCGCAGCGGCTGGCTGTACCTGGCCGCGGTGATGGACCTGTACTCAAGAAAGATCGTGGGCTGGTCGATGGCCGCCAGCATGCCGGCAGAGCTGGTGTGCGACGCGCTGACGATGGCCATTGCGAGCCGCCGGCCGGCGCCGGGATTGATCGTCCACTCCGACCAGGGCAGCCAGTACGCAAGCGCCGATCACACGCAGCTGCTGCAGCGCCACGGCCTGACTGCCAGCATGAGCCGCAAGGGCAACTGCTGGGACAACGCCGTCATGGAACGCTTCTTCCTGAACCTGAAAATGGAACGCGTCTGGCAGCGTGACTACGCTAACCATGCCGAGGCCAAGCTGGACATCGCCGACTACATCGTCAACTTCTACAACGCCACACGGCTGCACTCGACCTTGGGCTATTGCTCGCCCGTGCAGCACGAGCAGCGCTGGCAAGAGGCATCCAGAAACTGATCACCCGATTCGACCGATTGGCGTGTCCGAAATGACTTGACCACGACAGATGTCGGTGGTCGGGTCGTTTCGGGCGGGCATGGAAGCGGTCGATCCGCGCCCCATCAGTGGTGTCCGTAGTAGGCGGCGCCGCGCACGTTGTCGTGGCTGGGCATCGGCGCGGCGGCGTTGCAACCGCCGCCAAGCAGGCTGCTGTCCTGCCGGTCCAGCCCGCACGCCAGGATCGACTTGACGCTGCGGTAGTGGGGTGCGCGGATGGACTGCGCGCGCGCGCAGGCGGCCTCCAGCCGATCGTTGCCGTATTCGCGCGCCAGGCGCATCAGGCCCAGGCAGGCGCGGTAGCCCTGCTCCGGGTGCGGCCGGCGCTCCATCTGCCAGCGCACTACGCCGGCGGTGGCCGCGCCTACGCGCTCACCCCAGTCGATGAGTTTGGCCGGCGTCCACTGCGCCTGCGCGCGGTGCGACGCGGGCATGTGCTCGGCCACCGTGGTGAAGCCGCCGAGCTGGGCACTGCGCGCATGCGCGGCAATACGCTGGCGGCGCAGCAGCACCTCCAGCGTGGTGGCCGTCACCCGCAACTCCACCGCCGCACCAACGTGCTGGTGCGGCACCGAGTAATGGTGGCCCTCGAAGGCGACGTGGTAGTCGATGTTGACCCGCGCCGGCTTGAACTGCGCCAGCACCATCGCCTGCGCCGGCAGCGGCTTCAAGGCGGGTGCGTCCAGCGCCTCGAAGGCCGATCGGCGGCAGCCCGGCAGCGCCTTGAACGGGCGTTGGTTCAACTCGGCCAGCAGCGCCCAGATGGCGCGGTTCAGCTCAGCCAGGGTGAAGAAGCGCTGATGGCGCAGCCGTGCCAGGATCCAGCGTTCGACCACCTGCACGCCAACTTCTACCTTGGCCTTGTCCTGCGGGCGCCCCGGCCGCGCGGGCAGCACCGCCACACCGTAGTGCTCGGCCAGCTCCTGCATCAGCCGGGCGGTGACCGGCTCGTAGGCGTCGGGGTTGGCGATCAGCGCGCGGGGCTGGTCGGGCACCAGCAGTCGCGGCACGCCGCCGATGAACTCCAGCGTCGCGATGATGGCGCCCACCCAGTCGGCGGCCGTCTGCTGCCAGGTGGCGCAGGCGTAGGTGTAGTTCGACGCGCCCAGCACGGCCACGAACACCTGGGCGCGGCGGATCTCGCCACTGCCCGGGTCGATCACGGGCACGGTGTGGCCGGCATAGTCGACGAACAGCCGCTCGCCACCGGGGTGCGCCTGGCGCATTGAGCGCTTCTGGCGCTTGACCCAGGCGCGGTACTTCTCGCAGAAGGCGCTGTAGCGGTAGGCAGCCTCACCGGCGCCAACGCGGTACTCCTCCCACAGCAGCTGCAGCGTGACGCCGGGGCGCTTCAACTCCTGATGCAGCTTGGCGTAGGCCGGCTCTTGCCGAGTGCTGCTGCGCGGGCGCGGCGGCGGGTACAGCCGGGCCTGCAGTTCGTCGTCGCTGAGGGTGGTGGCCAGTGGCCAGTCCACCCCGGCGTCACGCGCGTACAGCGCGATATCGCTGACGGTGCTCTTGCTAACCCCCAGCGCGGCAGCGACCTGCCGCAGGCTCAGGCCGGAGTTGGCCATCAGTCGAAGTGCTTGTCTGATCTTGCTCATGAGGACCCTTGGTGTGGGCATCGCCTCTCCCGGCCACAAAGCCGGGCAGCCTATGCCTCGTTGGGTCACTCAGGACACCGCCACGGTGTCCGCCATCAGAACGGAACGCTGTCCGCCTTCAGCCTGGAACGCTGTCCGCCATCACAGCGG
Organism: uncultured Aquincola sp.; assembly: GCA_937883885.1. The sequence continues at coordinate 13,249 of CAKZXL010000544.1, forward strand.
AATGCTGTCCGCCATCACGGCGGAACGGTGTCCGGGATGGCGTGGAATACGCA
>CAKZXL010000545.1 GCA_937883885.1 uncultured Aquincola sp.
ACCGAGCAGGCGGCCAGCAACCTGCAGCACACGGCCAGCAGCATGGAGCAGCTGACCGGCACCGTGCAGCAGAGCGCGCAGGCGGCCGACACGGCCAACCAGCTGGCCCATTCGGCGGCCGAAGTGGCCCAGCGCGGCGGCAGCGTGGTGGGCCAGGTGGTGCACACCATGCAGGAGATCCAGGCCAGCTCGCGCCGCATCGCCGACATCATTGGCACCATCGACGGCATCGCCTTCCAGACCAACATCCTGGCGCTGAATGCGGCCGTGGAAGCGGCCCGCGCCGGCGAGCAGGGCCGCGGCTTTGCGGTGGTGGCCAGCGAGGTGCGCGGCCTGGCGCAGCGCTCGGGCGAGGCCGCGCGCGAGATCCGCACGCTGATCGGCAGCAGTGTCGAGCGGGTGGAATCGGGCACGCGGCTGGTGGACGATGCCGGCCGCACGATGCAGGACATCGTGGCCAGCGTGCAGCGGGTGGCCGACACCATCGGCGCCATCACCGCCTCGGCCGCCGAGCAGAGCCAGGGCATCGGCGAGATCAGCCAGGCCGTGAGCCGGCTCGATCACATGACACAGCAGAACGCGGCCCTGGTGGAGCAATCCGCCGCGGCGGCCGAGAGCCTGAAGACCCAGGCCGCGAGCCTGTCCAGCGCCGTCTCGCGCTTTCGCGTGGGCGCCTGAACGGTCCGCCCCATTTCCATTTCCATACCGTGAGGAGACATTGATGAGATTTGAGAACCTGCGCCTGTCCGGCAAGCTGTGGGGCGTGGTGGGTACCGTCCAGCTGGTGATGCTGGTGGGTGCCGGCATTGCGCTGCACCAGGCCACCAGCATCGCCGACGAGGCGCTGGACGACCAGGCGCACCACCATGAGCTGGTGGAGCAGTCGGTGATGTGGAAGGGACTGACCGAGACGGCGGTGGCGCGCACCCAGGCCGCCATCGTCAGCACCGACCCCACGGTCAACGAGATGTTCAAGGAGAACATCGCCAAGGACGCGCCCTTCATCACCAAGCTGCGTGAGTCGCTGATGAAGAAGGCCGACTCCCCCGAGGACAAGAAGCTGGCCCCGGTGCTGGCCACCCAGGGCAAGGCCGTGCTGGCCACCAGCGCCAAGGCACGCGAGGCGGCCGCCACCGGCGACCGCGAGAAGGTCCTGGCCATCGTCAAGAACGAATACCAGCCGGCCGTGGCCGCCTACCTGGCCAGCATCGACGAGTTCGGTCAGCTGCAGCGCCGCAAGGCCGAAGCCGCCGCGGCCGCGGCCGCGGCCGCCCGCAGCCGCGTGCACCTGATCGCCGGCAGCCTGGCGCTGCTGACGGTGGTGCTGGGTGGCCTGGCCACCGCGATGCTGGTGCGCAGCATCCAGCGCCCGCTGGACGAGGCGGTGCAAACGGCCCATGCCATCGCCGGCGGTGACCTCACCCGCCACATCGACACCCACCGCGGCGACGAGATCGGCGCGCTGATGAAGGCGCTGCGCGACATGAACGATGCGCTGGCCGGCATGGTGGGCAGCGTGCGCCAGTCGACCGACAGCATCCAGCTGGCCTCCAGCGAGATCGCCAGCGGCAATGCCGACCTGTCGATGCGCACCGAGCAGACCGCCAGCAACCTGCAGCAGACGGCCAGCAGCATGGAGCAGCTGACCGGCACCGTGCGCCAGAGCGCCGATGCCGCCAGCACCGCCAACCAGCTGGCCCATTCGGCGGCGCAGGTGGCCCAGCGCGGCGGCGAGGTGGTGACGCAGGTGGTCTCCACCATGGACGAGATCCAGGCCAGTTCGCAGAAGATCGCCGACATCATCGGCACCATCGACGGCATTGCCTTCCAGACCAACATCCTGGCCTTGAACGCCGCGGTGGAAGCGGCCCGCGCCGGCGAGCAGGGCCGTGGCTTTGCGGTGGTGGCCGGTGAGGTGCGCAGCCTGGCCCAGCGCAGCGCCGAGGCCGCCAAGGAGATCAAGAGCCTGATCGGCGCCAGCGTGGAGCGGGTGGAGTCGGGCAGCCGGCTGGTGGGCGACGCCGGCCGCACGATGAACGAGATCGTGGCCAGCGTGCAGCGGGTGTCGGACATCATCGGCGAGATCACCGCTTCGGCCGCCGAGCAGAGCCAGGGCATCGGCGAGGTGAACACCGCCGTCACCCAGCTCGACCAGATGACGCAGCAGAACGCCGCACTGGTGGAGCAGTCGGCCGCCGCTGCCGAGAGCCTGAAGTCGCAGGCCGGCCAGCTGGCCGGTGTGGTGCAGCGCTTCCGCACCGCGGCTTGACGAGCGGGCTGGCCGCGCAAGCGGCCAGCTTGTTCAGCTGTGGCTCAGCACGTACTGGCGGATGCCCAGGCGGGCCGGCGTGGGCAGCGCCACGAACTGCACGCCGATGCGGCACTGCGAGCCCACGAAGCTGGCGAACACCACGCGCACACGCGCGGTGACCGGCAGGCAACGGCTGCGGTCCTCGGGATGAGGCACCGACACCGCCAGGTCCAGCATCAGGCCCAGCGGCAGGCCGGTCGGCGTGAGCAGGCCCACACCGCCTTCGGACACGTCGCACACCGTCACTGGGATGATGGCGCCGCCCTTGTTGAGCAGGCGCGCGGGCCAGCTGGCGCGGGCGCGCCGATGGCGGCGCAACTCGTTGGCGGTTTCGGTCTGGCCGGAGCCGGTGCCGAAGGCATGGGCCAGGCTGTCCGGCCGCGGCCGGGAAGGAGAAAGTGGGTTCATGAAGGGCCTGACGGTACTGCTGCTGCGTTATCGGCCGGCAGCGGCCGAGCTTGCGTGCCGCTGTAAGTGGATATTCACCTTCCCCCTCTCAAAGGCTTGCCGCGGGTGTCGATAAGGAGGGCACGTCCGGCGTGTCTGCCGGCATTTACACGAAAGCCACCGTGTCTCAGCAGTACCCCGCTTCCCCCAGCATCGCCTTTGCCGAAGGCGTGTACGCCGCCCTCGACAAGATCCAGGCCCTCATCTCCTTCGACCTCACCGGCCATGTGACCGAGGTCAACGAGGTGTTCCTGCGGGTCATGGGCTATGAACGGGGCGAAGTGATCGGGCGCCACCACCGCATGTTCTGCGACCCGGCCTACGGCCGCTCGGCCGAGTACGCCGCCTTCTGGCAGATCCTGGCTTCGGGCCAGACGCATTCGGGCGAGTTCATGCGCGTGGCCAGCGATGGCCGCCCGGTGTGGCTGCAGGCCTCGTACAACCCGGTGTACGACGGCGCCGGCACCCTGGTGGGCGTGGTCAAGTTCGCGACCGACATGACCGCGGCCAAGGCCCTGGGTGCCGACGTGGCCAGCCGCATGCAGGCCCTCAACCGCGTGCAGGCGGTGATCGAGTTCGACCTCACCGGCAAGGTGCTCACCGCCAACGACAACTTCCTGCGCACCTTCGGTTATGCGCTGGAAGAAGTGGTGGGTCAGCACCACCGCATCTTCTGCGAGCCGGGCTTTGCACGCTCGCCCGAGTACGCCGCCTTCTGGGAACGGCTGGGCCGCGGCGAATTCAACGCCGGCGAGTACCGGCGGCTGTCCAAGGACGGCAAGCCGGTGTGGATCCAGGCTTCCTACAACCCGATCTTCGATGCCGCGGGCCGGCCCTCGAAGGTGGTGAAGTTCGCCACCGACGTGACGCAGGAGCGCCTGACCACGGCCGAGGCGCAGTCGAAGCTGGAAGCCATCGGCCGCTCGCAGGCGGTGATCGAGTTCGACATGCGCGGCAACGTGCTCAGTGCCAATGCCAACTTCCTGCGCGCGGTGGGCTACACGCTGGAAGAGGTGCAGGGCCAGCACCATGCGATGTTCTGCGATGACGAGTTCGTGAAGTCGCGCGAGTACCGCGACTTCTGGTCGGACCTGAACGACGGGCAGTTCCAGATGGGCCGCTTCAGGCGCGTGGGCAAGCATGGCGCCGAGGTGTGGATCCAGGCCACCTACAACCCCATCATCGGCCTCGATGGCAAGCCGTACAAGGTGGTCAAGTTCGCGATGGAGATCACCGCCCAGGTCAACCGCGAGCAGTCCATCGCCAACAACGTGTCCGCCATCTCGGGCGTGATGGACGGACTGTCGGGCTCGATCAGCCGCATCGTCGAAGGCTCGCAGGAATCGACCGAACTGGCCAGCCGAACGCAACGCGAGGCCGACGACGGCAGCCAGCTGCTGCAGCGCTCGCGCGAATCGATCATCGCCATCCAGTCCTCGTCGCAGGGCATCACCGAGATCATCGACACCATCAGCGAGATCGCCGGCCAGACCCATCTGCTGGCCTTCAACGCGGCCATCGAGGCGGCGCGTGCCGGCGATCATGGCGTGGGCTTTTCGGTGGTGGCCGAAGAGGTGCGCAAGCTGGCCGAGAAGTCGGCCCGCGCCACGCGCGAGATCTCCAAGCTGATCAACGAGACCGTGATGCGCGTGGGCGAGGGCGGCCGCCTGTCGCAGGAGGTGGAGCAGGCCTTCGCCCGCATTCAGCGCTCGGTCAACGACACCACGCAGTCGATCCAGAAGATTCACGGCGCCACCACCGAGCAGGCCACCGCCACGCAGAACGTGACCAGCCTGCTGCTGGACCTGCAGATCTCTTCGCACAACGCGTGAGCGCAGTCCTGATGCCTGCCACCGCCACCGTACATGCGCTGGTGCGCACGCAGGGCCGCCTCGTGGCCATCGACAGCGCCGCCGTGCGCCAGGCGGTGCCGCGGCCGGCCACGCTGCAGCCGATGCCGCGCCGCGCCGGTGCCATCGAAGGGCTGATGAGCCTGACCGGCGGCCAGGTGCTGCCGGTGCTGAGCCTGGCGCCCTGGCTGAACGCTGACGATGCGGCCGGCGACCCGGCGCTGCCCGCCAAGGGCGGCCTGGTGCTGCTGCTGCAGCACGGCGCCGACAGCATCGGCCTGGCCGTCGAGGCCGTGGTGGGCGTGCAGCGCCTGCCGGCCGGCCGGGTGCAGCGGCTGTTCCATGACGATCGGCCGGACGAGCTGTTCCACAGCGCGGCCGTGTTCACCGAAGGTGAGCCGGCGGTGCCGGTGGTCGATGTGCAGCGGCTGATGGCGCTGGCGGCGGTGTGGGTGACGCAGGCCGACTCGCAGGTGGATGTTCAGGCCGCGGCCGTGGCCGAGCCGCCACCCCAGGCCGCCGCCGGCAGCCGCTGGGCCTGCTTTCGCGTGGGCGATGCGCGCATGGCCATCCCTGCGGCGCAGGTGGGCGAGCTGTTGCGTCCCTTGCCGCTGCGCAAGGAACTGCTCAGCCACGACGGCGTGCTGGGCCTGTGCGAATGGCGCGGCCGGCTGGTGCCGGTGGTCGACCTGTGCGGCGCCTTGCAGGCCCTGCCCGAGGCCGGCACGCCGGCCTGGTGGTGCATCGTCTGCGCGGGCGACCGGGCCATCGGCCTGGTGGTGCAGGAGGTGCTGGCGATGGCGCGCTGGGCCGAGGTGCCGGACCGCGCCGACGCGCCCGGCGACCTGGTGCTGCAGCGCCGGGTGGAAGGCGATGCGCTGCTGCAGCTGATCGACGTGCAGGCCTTGATGGCGCGCTATGGCGAAACCGCGATCAGCGCCCGCGACGACGCAGCCGCGCACGGGCAGGGCGCGCTGGCGGCCGGGGCCGGCGCGCCGGCCTACATGGTGTTCGAGGCCGGCGGTGCCTTTGCGGCCGAGGTCGACCGGGTGCAGGCCGTGGTGACCTTGCCCGCCGAGCTGCGGCCGCGGCTGGATGCCGGCCTGCCGGCCACCTTGCACTGGCGCGAACAGGCGGTGCCGGTGCGCCCGCTGGCCGATGCCCTGGTGGGCCTGCAACCCCAGGCCGCGCGGCAGCTGGTGGTGGTGCGCGAGGGCGGGCAGCTCAGCGCCTTGCCCATCGGCGGTGTCAAGGCCATGGTGCCGCGCAGCACCGCCAGCCGGCACCGGCTGCGCCTGCGCGGCCGGCTGGTGGAAGTGATCACGGTGCAGACCGATGGCGAGCGCGCCAGCTACCCGGTGGTGGCGCTGCAGGGCCGGGTGGCCTGATCAGCCCAGTTCCACCACCACCGGTGCGTGGTCGCTGGGCCGCTCGTTCTTGCGCGGCAGCTTGTCGATGTGGCAGGCCGTCACGCGGGCCTTGAGCGCGGGGCTCACCAGGATGTGGTCGATGCGCAGGCCCTGGTTCTTGCGGAAGGCCAGGTTGCGGTAGTCCCACCAGCTCCAGCTCTTGGGCGGCTGCTCGAACAGGCGGAAGGCATCGACCAGGCCCATCTCCAGCAGCGCGGCGAAGTGGCCGCGTTCTTCGGGCGTGCAGTGGATCTGCCCGGCCCAGGCCACCGGGTCGTGCACGTCGCGGTCTTCGGGCGCGATGTTGAAGTCGCCCATCAGCACCAGCTGCGGGTGCGCCGCCATCTCCTGCGCCAGCCAGGCGCGCAGGCCATCGAGCCAGCGCATCTTGTAGGCGAACTTGTCGCTGCCCGGCGCCTGGCCGTTGGGAAAGTAGGCCCCGATCACCCGCACGCCCTCGACGGTGCCGGCGATCACGCGGGCCTGCTCGTCTTCCACGCCCACGATGTTCTTGACGATGCCCTCGGCCGGCGTGCGCGACAGCAGCGCCACGCCGTTGTAGGTCTTCTGGCCGAACCACTGCGGGTGGTAGCCGGCGGCGCTCAAGGCCTCATGCGGAAACTTGTCGTCGGTGAGCTTGGTTTCCTGCAGCACCACCGCATCGGGCTGGTGCTGGGCCAGCCAGTCCAGCAGCTGCGGCAGCCGCACGGCCAGGGAGTTGACGTTCCAGGTGGCGAGTTTCAAGGGAGTCCTGCGCGGTTGGGTTGGCGTGCGGTGGGGTGTCGCCATCCTACAAGCGGACACTCGTCTGGGCTGGCGTTTCGCAACAACTGCCCTCGGCCGCGCGCGCTCACTGCGCGGGCGATACGCTGGGCGCCAGACCTTGTAGAACCTGGCCTCGCTGCATGGCGAGGTCCTTGCGGGTGCTCAGAACCGGCGCCAGGTGTCTGCTGCGAAGACCTGAAGATGGACACGCCATCGCTGCATGGGTCGAACCACCTTTGCACCGCACCGGCGGCGCCCAAGCCCGTTGCGCATCCCGAGGCGACCGCGAGGCGCGCACCCGAAGCGATGGCCTCAGCGCTCGGCCAACTTGAACACCGACACCGCTTCCACCAGCTGCGCCGCCTGCAGCTTCAGGCTTTGCGCGGCGGCGGCGCTCTGCTCCACCAAGGCGGCGTTTTGCTGGGTGGAGACGTCCAGGTGGCTCACGGCCTGGCCGATCTGGCCGACGCCCTGGCTCTGCTCGCCGTTGGCCACGCTGATCTCGGCCACCATGCTGCTGACGCGGCCGATGACGCCCACCACCTCGTTGATGGTCACGCCGGCCTGTTCCACCAGGGCACTGCCCTGGGCCACCTTGCCGGTGCTGTCGCTGATCAAGCCCTTGATCTGCCGCGCGGCTTCGGCGCTGCGCTGGGCCAGCATGCGCACTTCGCCGGCCACCACCGCAAAGCCGCGGCCTTGTTCACCGGCGCGGGCGGCTTCCACCGCCGCGTTCAGGGCCAGGATGTTGGTCTGGAAGGCGATGCCGTCGATGGTGCCGATGATGTCGGTGATGCGCTGGCTGCTTTGCTGGATCTCGTGCATGGTGTCGACCACCTGCTTGACCGCAGCGCCGCCGCGCACCGCCACCTGCGAGGCTTCACCGCCCAGCTGGTTGGCATGCTGGGCATTCTCGGCATTGCGGCGCACGGTGGCGCTCAGCTCTTCCATGGTGGCCGCGGTCTGCTGCAGGGCCGAGGCCTGCTGCTCGGTGCGCTCGCTCAGGTCCATGTTGCCGTTGGCGATCTCGCTGCTGGCGGTGAGCACGCCTTCGGCGTTGTTGCGCACCTGGCGCACCAGCGTCACCAGCTGGCCGCGCATGTGCTCCAGCGCCCGCAGCAGCTCGCCCGCCTCATCGCTGCGGTTGGAGGCCAGCGAGGTCGTCAGGTCGCCCGCGGCCACGCGCTGGGCGGCCTGCGAGGCCTGCTGCAGCGGGCCGGCGATGCGGCGGGTGATGGTGAAGGCCAGGGCCACGCCGGTGAGCAGCGCCAGCACCGCCAGCGACAGCAGGATCAGGCTGCTGCGCTCATTGGTGGCTTGCAGCGCCGCGGCGCGGGCGTCCAGGTCTTTGCGCTGCAGCTGCACCAGCTGGGTCATGCTGTCCAGGTAGGCGGCGGCCGCGGGCTGGAAGCGCTGCTCCAGCAAGGTCAGCGCCTCCTGGTTCTTGCCGTCGCGCTTGTGCTGCATGATCTGGTCGCGCACCGTGATGAAGTCCTTGCGGTGCGCGCTGACGGCGGCAAACACCTTCTTTTCCTCGTCACCGTCCAGCAGCGCCTCGATGGACTTCTGCAGCTCGTTGTTGCGGGCGGTGCTGGCCTTGGCGTCTTCGGCGAAGAAGGCTGCCAGCGAAGCATCGGCGCTGCGTGCGATGGCCACGGTGCGGCGGGTGCCGGCATTGACCACCGCGAACCAGTCGCTCACCAGGCGTTCCTTGCGCAAGGGCACGTCCAGCATCTCGTGGGTTTCCGCCTGGCTGGCCTGCAGACGCAGCAGGCCGACCGACGCCATCGTCACCACCAGACCCAGCACCAGCGCGAACCCCAACGCCAGTTGCCGACCGATCGAGAGCTTTACCGACATCACGCTTCTCCAGTGTGCGTGACGGTATCGACCGCCGCCGCGCGGACTTGAAGGCGGGCGGATCGGCGGGCGTGATCAACCGCCGGGCGGCAGCCGCCTTTGCAGGTGGAAGGGCCGCTGACCGATGCCGCAGCAGAAGGCGCCGATCCAGGGGCGCAGCGCCTGGGCCAGGTGGCGGCCTTCGGCATTGAGCGCATCCAGCCGCTCGGCGGCGGCCTGGGCCTGTCGGCGCAGCGCCGCTTCGTCCAGCGTGAGCAGGCGGCCGTGCTCCACCACCACGCGGCCGGCCACCAGCACGTGCGTCACCGCGGCGCCGTTTTCGCCGTGCACCAGCTGGCGCAGTACATCGCGCAGCGGCACGTAGATGGGCTGGGCCAGGTCCAGCAGCACCAGATCGGCCTGCCAGCCGGGCGCCAGCCGGCCCAGACGGTCGCCCCAGCCCAGCGCATGCGCGCTGTGAAGGGTGCCCATGCGCAGCGCCTCGGCGGCGGTGATCCAGCGGGTTTCGTCGGCGCCGACGATGCGCGACAGGTAGGCCGCGATGCGCGCCACCTCGAACAGGTTCTGGGTGTCGGAGGTGTTGGCGCCGTCGCTGCCCAGGCCCACGCGCAAGCCACGTTCCACCATGCGGCGCACCGGCGCCACGCCCGAGCCCAGGCGCAGGTTGCTCAAGGGGTTGTGGATGGCGGTGACGCCGGCCGCGGCCAGCTGGC
>CAKZXL010000546.1 GCA_937883885.1 uncultured Aquincola sp.
CTCGAAGCACTCGGCGACCAGGGCGTCCTTGTCGTCGTGGTGGTGATAGAACGAGCCCTTGGTGACATTGAGCCGGGCCGAGATCTTGTCGACCGACGCGCCGCGATAACCCTGCTCGTTGACCAGCGCGGTGGCCGCGCGCAGGAAGGCATCGGCCGCCGCGTCGCTGCCGTCCAGCAGGCGCCAGCCGGCCTCTGCACCCTGGCCCGCCGGCGGCCAGCCGGCCTGCCGGCCCGGCCCCTGCGCCAGCACCCCGAACAGCAGCACCTCGGCCGCCTGCGCGGCCAGATCGGCATATTGGTCGGGCTCGTACTGCCACAGCCACACCCGCAGCCACAACGCGGCCGACAGCAGCACATGGCCGCGGGCATTCAGCTCGCGGCGGCCGATGCCGGCCGTCTCCGGCCCTTTCAGCAGCGCGCGCACTTGTCTATACATGTCGGTATAGCGGCCCCAGGCCTCTTCGGCCTGCGGGCTGGGCAGTGCCAGCAGGTCGTTGAACTGCATCACCGCCGGTTGCTGGCCCCGCTCCACCGCGGCCAGCGCCTGCGCATGGCCCACCAGATAGCGCCGCACGCGGCCGGCCACGTCGGCCTCGTGCGCAGCCTGCGCCACCAGCTGGTCGTGCAGGTCCAGCGCGCGCAGCACGCAGGCGATCGCCAGGTCTTCCTTCTTGCGGTAGTAGTAGGTCACGCTGTTGGTGACCAGGCCCACGCGGCCGGCAATGTCGGCCAGCGTGGCCCCCTTGACGCCGCGTTCGTTGAACACGGCCACGGCAGCCTGCAGCAGCGCCTCTCGCTTTTCCTGGAAGCGCGGCGTCTGCGCGGCAGTGGCGGCGGGGGCCGTGCGCAAGGGCAACGCAGGTGAACTCATGGGGCGGGCAGGGGCTGGCGAAACTGCGCGGATGATACGGGCGCACCGGCGGCGGCCCACCCGCCCAGCATGCCGCCTTTCGAAGACCGGGTACGTCGGCGTTTGCCCTTGTCGCCCACCTTACACACCGGGTTGGTGTTGTTGTGGATGCCGCGCTTCAGAAGCACTGGTACGGTAGCCGGTTCAGCCCAACCCCACTCCCGGAGCGCGCGCATGTCTCTTTTTTCGTTGGAAGGCCAGGTGGCCGTCATCACCGGTTCGTCCCGTGGCATCGGCAAGGCGATTGCCGAACGCATGGCCGAACAGGGCGCGCGGGTGGTGATCTCCTCGCGCAAGGCCGAACCCTGCAACGAGGTGGCCGCCGCCATCAACGCGCGCCACGGCGCGGGCCGTGCCATCGCCATCCCGGCCAACATCTCGAGCAAGCAGGACCTGCAGCACCTGGCCGAAGAAGCCGTGCGCCAGCTGGGCCCCATCGACACCCTGGTGTGCAATGCGGCCAGCAACCCCTACTACGGGCCGATGGCCGGCATCGAGGACGACCAGTTCCGCAAGATCCTGGAAAACAACGTGATCGCCAACCACTGGCTGATCAACTTCGTGACGCCTTCGATGGTGCAGCGCCGGCAGGGCTCCATCGTCATCGTCTCCAGCATCGGCGGCCTGCGCGGCTCGCCGGTGATCGGCGCGTACAACATCTCCAAGGCGGCCGACTTCCAGCTGGCGCGCAACCTGGCGGTGGAACTGGGGCCGCACAACGTGCGCGTCAACTGCATCGCGCCGGGGCTGATCCGCACCGACTTCGCCCGCGCGCTGTGGGAAGACGAAGCCATGCTCAAGCAGCGCATGTCCACCACGCCACTGCGCCGCATCGGCGAGCCCGACGAGATCGCCGGCGCCGCAGTGTTCCTGGCCAGCAAGGCGGGCAGCTACATGACCGGGCAGAGCATCGTGGTGGATGGGGGCGTGACGATCTAGGCTGCTGCAGCCGACGCCGGCAGCCCCCGATCCGACGTCGCCTGCCACAGCACGCGCGCATCCAGCAGCGTGAGCATGTGGCGGCCGGCGCCTTGCACCAGGCGCTCGGTGCCGTTGGGCACGGTCTGCAGGTCGTCGGGGTTCACTTCGAACACCGGGCCCAGTTCGTCCACGCGCAGCGCCAGGCGGTGCTGCGGGGCGGCCTGGGCCACCACGATGGGTGCGTCGTCGAGCGCGGTGCGGTGGATGCCGCGCAGCAGGGCGACGTCCAGCACGGGCAGCAGTTCGTGCTCGAACGACAGCAGGCCTGGCAGGTGCGGGCGCTGGCTGCGGGCCTGGGGCAGCGGTGTCACGCGCACACCGTCCAGCGCCTGCAGCACCTGCTCGATGGGCAGGCCGAACCAGCCATCGCCCAGCCGGAAGGCGGCCACGCGCAGCAGCGGCTGGCGACCCCGCCGCGCGGACAGCGGCCGGGCCTCGAAGGTGGGCACGGGCGCTTCGGCCTCCGGCAGGCGGTGGCCCAGCGGCGTGAGCACCAGGGTGCCCACGTCGTCGGCCTTGTCGGTGCGCGCCACCGGGTATTCGCGGTAGCCGCCCGCCATCGCATAGCCCACCGCATGGGCCATGCCGTCGATGTCGATCACGCACACGCCCGAGGCACCCGCCGCCAGCTGGCCCCAGCCCGGCGGCAGTGGCACCGGTTGGCCCACGGGCTGTGTGGGGTCGGTGCTGGCCACCAGCAGGCCGGCGCGGGTGACGATCTGCGCGCAGCCGGGCAGGTCGCGCGGCAGTGCATCGGCCAGCATGGCCGCGAACTGCGGCGCGCCGTCGAACACGATGCCGATGGCGCCCACCGACCGCTGCTGCGCATCGCGCAGCGCCGCGCCGAACACGTAGGTGGGCCGGCCTTCATACAAGGCCGTGGGTGCATGGCGCGAGACGGCATGGGCCTGCCCGTCGCGGCAGGCCAGCGCCGCCGCCACCCAGGGCTCGTCGATGGCCTGGCCGCGCCAGTGCGCCGCTTCAGGCTTGGAGACCGCCACCACCTGGCCCTGCGCATCCACCAGCACCAGCAGCGTGTACACGGTGTACAGGCGGTTGATGTGGGCCAGCACGGCCTCGGCCTGCGGCACCTCGGCTTCGCCGGCCAGGGTGGCGCGCAGCACATCGTCCAGCGCCCACCAGCGCACGTCGTTGGCCCGCTCATAGAGGTTGCGGTCCATGATGTCGATGGCCAGCCGCGCATGGTGGCGCACGCGGTCGAACAGCGCGGCCAGCGTGCTGCGGTGCAGGTTGGCGATGGCCTGGTCGAACACGCCGCGCAGGCGTTCGCCGGTCAGGCCCACCTCGCCCAGCAGCGTGCTGGCGAAGGCGGCGCCCGACAGGCTCTCTTCGCTTTGGCGCAGGCGCCCGTTCCACAGCAGCCGGGCCAGCCCGCGCTCGATGCGCAAGGCCTGCGGGCCGATGGCCTGCAGCTGCGCATCAAACAGGCTGTGGGTGTCGATGCGGTCGAGGTCGTCGGGCAGCGGCGGCTGCGCATCGCCCTGCCCCGGCAACGGCGGCTCGAAGGCGGCATCGGCCGGCACCACGGCCAGCGCCTGCCAGCCCGGGCCGCCATAGCCTTCGTAGCCCGTGGGCTGGGCCCGTGCGGCCACCAGCTCGCGCCCGGCAAAGCGCAGGCGCGGCGGCACCGGCATGGGCAGCACCGCGCCCACCGGCAGCAGCCAGGGGTCGGCGCTGGCCACCACGCGGCCTTGCGCGTCGATCAAGGCCAGCGCGCCGGCGTCGTGCTGCGCGCCCAGCTGCTGGAAGATGCGCTGCATCTCGTCATCGAACCGGAAGGACAGGCACAGCACACCCACCACCGCGCCGTTGGCGCCGCGCACGGCATGGGCATACAGCAGGCCGCTGCGGCCACCCTGCAGCGGCAGCGGGCCGGCATGTTCCACGTAACGGCCACTGCGCAGGGCCTCGGGCCACCAGGGCATGTCGGCGGGCTGCGGCCCCGGCAGGTCGGTTGCCAGCAGCCGCGCCAGCACCTGGCCCTGGGGCGAGAGCAGCATCACGTCGTCGTACACCGAGTACTTCGCCACGTAGGCACGAAAGCGCGCTTCCAGCGCAGCGCGGCGTTGCGGGTCGGGTTCGGCTTCGCCGATGCAGCGCTGGGCATGCTCGCGCAGCACGCTGTCGGTGGACAGGAAGCCGACGTCGGCGGTGCGCTCGAACAGGTTGCGCACCAGCACGTCGATGGCCACCTGCGCCCGCGACTGCAGGCCCTGCCGCAGGTGCGCCAGCGTGCGGGTGGCCAGCGCATCGAGCAGCGTGCTGCCCAGCTGCTCGAAGGCGCGGCGGGTGCTGCCGATGTCGGGCACTGCGCCGCTCATCTGGCCCAGCAGGGCCAGCGTGTCCCACACGGCTTGCAGGCGCTGCAGGTTTTCGCGCTGCTCCTCCACCGTGTCCATGCGGGCGACGAGGCCCGCCACGTCAGAGGAAAAAGGGAAACCTCGCCGGTAGGTGATGGAAGACATCGCGCAGGGGGTGGAACAGGGAGACGGTCAGGCTAACGTCAGTTGTAACGAGTGGTCGCAAGAATTGACGCAGCCCCCACGGCCATTTCCCTACCCTGCACCGCGCCGGTGCAACCAGAGCCGTTCGGCCAGTTCAAACGCCCCTTCAAAGAGCAGCGCGAGCGCGGCCGACGGCAGCGCGCCGGCCAGCATCATCTGGTTGTCGTTGAGCGCCAGCCCGGTGACGATGCGCTCGCCAAAACCGCCCGCACCGATGAAGGCCGCCAGCGTGGCGGTGCCCACGCCGATGACGGTGGCGGTGCGCACGCCGGCCACCAGCGTGGGCAGTGCCAGCGGCAGCTCGATCTGCCAGCGCACCTGCCCGCGGCGCAACCCCAGCGCGGTGGCGGCCTGCTTCAGGCCCGCAGGCACTTCGGCCAGGCCGGTGCAGGTGTTGCGCACGATGGGCAGCAGCGCATACAGCGTCAACGCCACCAGCGCCGGCACGGTGCCGATGCGGCCCAGCGCCCAGATGAGCACCGCCAGCATCGCCAGCGAAGGCACCGTCTGGCAGATGCCCACCACCGCCAGCAGCCCCGCGCGCCACGCCGGCCGGCCCGCCACCGCCACGGCCAGCGGCACGCCGATGGCCACCGCCGCGAGCACCGAAGCCAGCACCAGCCCCAGGTGCTGCAGCGCCAGCCGGCCCAGGTCGGCGCCCAGCAGCTTGCCCCACAGGCCGCGTGCAGCGCCCTCCTCTGCCGCCCCAGTGCGGCCGGCCAGGTGGTCGCGGGCGATGGTCTCGAAGGGCACGCTCTGCAGCTCGGCGCGGGCGTTCATCGCGATCATCTTGCGCTCGTCGATGCTGCCGGCCAGGCTCTGCAGCGCCCGCCAGGCGGCGGGAAAGCGCTGCGGCACGTCCAGCCGGTACAGCACCACCGCGTCGTAGCGCGGGAAGTACTGGCGGTCGTCTTCCAGCACGCGCAGGCCCAGGTGGCCGATCTTGGCGTCGGTGGTGTAGATGTCCATCACGTCGATCTGGCCCTGCGCCAGCGCCTCGTAGGCCAGGCCGTGGTCCACGCCGGTGGGTTGCTGCGGCAGGCCGTAGGCGCCGCGCAGGCCGGGCCAGCCGTCCTGCCGGCCGATGAATTCGTTGGACAGGCCCATGCGCAGCGCCGGGTGTGCCGCCAGGTCCGACAGCCGGCGGATGCCCAGCCGCTGCGCATCGGCCTCGCGCATGGCCAGCGCGTAGCCGTCGTTGAAGCCCAGCGGAATGGCCACGCCAAAGCCCAGCGGCGCCAGCTGGCGCTGGATGCTCTCCAGGCTGCCAGGGCGCGGGTTCTTCAGAATCTCCTGGTCGATGGTGCCCAGGTACTCGGGGTACAGGTCGATGCGGCGCGAGCGCAGCGCCTCGTACACGATGGCGGTATTGCCCAGGCCGGCCAGCACCTCGGTGCGGGCATGCGGCGCGGCCGTTTGCGCCAGCACCTGGGCCAGCACATACGCCTCGGTGAAGCGCTTGGAGCCGATGCGCAGCGGCTCATCCGCGGCGGCTGCACCACCGATCAGTCCACAAAAAAGCAAAAACCCGGTGAACGCCAGGCGCCATCGGTGTGTCGTAGCGTCGGGCCAGGATGTGTGGTGCATGGCGCGTAGGCTAGCAGCCGACATGCCCATGGCGCATCCACCGCCTCTTCCATAAGTCGACCCCACAGGAGTTCACCCCATGCTCAATCGCCGCCAACTGCTGGGCGCCAGCCTGGCTTCCAGCGCGCTGTACGCCACCGGTTCCTTCGTGCCCGCCTGGGCCCAGAACGCGCCCGACCTGGGCACGCCCGCCCTGCCCGCCACCGGCTTTGCGCGCATGAAGGTGGGCGAGGTGGAAGTGATCTCGCTGCTGGACGGCATCACCCGCCGACCGCTGGCCGCCGAATTCGTGAAGAACGCGCCGCTGGCCGAGGTGAAGGCGCTGCTGGCTTCGCAGAACCTGCCCACCGACTACATCGACGTGCCGTACACGCCCTTCCTGATCATCAGCGGCGGCAAGCGCACGCTGGTGGACACCGGCCTGGGCGAATTCGGCGGCCCCACCACCGGCAAGCTGCTGCAGCAGCTGCGCGCGGCGGGCTTTGCGCCCACCGACATCGACAACGTGCTGATCTCGCACTTCCACGGCGACCACATCAACGGCATCCGCAACAAGGCGGGCGAGCTGGTGTTTGCCAACGCCCGGGTGATGGTGCCGGCGGCCGAATACGCCTTCTGGATGGACGATGCGCAGATGAGCGCGGCGCCCGCCGGCATGAAGGGCGCCTTCGAGAACGTGCGCCGCACCTTCGGCAACATGCCGGCCGACAAGCTGCAGCGCTTCGAGGCCGACGTGGAGATCCTGCCCGGCATCCGCTCGGTCGCGGCTTATGGCCACACGCCGGGGCACACGCTGTTCGAGCTGACCTCGGCCGGGCAGAAGTTCTTCTACGTGGCCGACCTGACCAACGTGCCGGCGCTGTTCGCGCGCAACCCCGACTGGGCCGTCACCTTCGACATGGATGCGGAGAAGGCCCGCCAGACACGGCGCGCGGTGTTCCAGCGCATCACCGCCGGCAACGCGATGATGGGCGGCTTCCACTATCCCTTCCCGGGCTTCGGCCGCATGGCGCCGGCCGGCAACGGCTACGCCTTCCAGCCTTCGGCCTGAGGGGGCGGCCGTTGAAAGGCATCGTGTTTGCCGCAGCAGCGGCATGACTGAATCTCTGCATGCTGACGCGGCACCGCCCTCGGGCCGCCATCGCCTGGTGATCGTCGGCGGCGGCGCCGGCGGCCTGCAGCTGGCGGCCCGGCTGGGCCAGCGGCTGGGGCCCGACTTGCCGATCGAGCTGACGCTGATCGACGCCGCCCTGACCCATGTGTGGAAGCCGCAGCTGCACGAGCTGGCGGCCGGCACGCTGGGCGGCCCCGACCAGGAAACCGACTACCTGCAGCAGGCCCAGCGCCACGGCTTTCGCTTTCACCTGGGGCGGCTGGAGCGCATGGACCGCAGCGCACGGCAGCTGTGGCTGGCGCCGCTGCTGGACGACGACGGCCACACCGTGGCGCCGCGCCGGGCGGTGCCTTACGACACCGTGGTGCTGGCGCTGGGCAGCGTCGTCAACGACTTCGGCACGCCCGGCGTGGCCGAGCATGCGGTGGCGCTGGACACCGCCGACGACGCCCGGCGCTTCCATCGAAGGCTGCTGTCGCTGTGGGCACGCAACGAGCTGCAGGCCGTGAGCCAGCGCGAGCGCACGCCGGTGCGCATCGCCATCGTCGGGGGCGGCGCCACCGGCGTGGAGCTGGCGGCCGAGCTGATGGAAACGCTGTCGGCGCTGGCCGGCTTCGTGCCGCACCTGGGCGGCTCGGCCCCCGCCCGCGCTGATGGGCTGCCGGTGCGCATCCACCTGCTGGAAGCCGGCCCGCGCCTGCTGGCCGCCCTGCCTGAAGCGGTGGCCGCACAGGCGCAGGCCGACTTGCAGCGGCGCGGCATCGACGTGCGCACCGGCGTCAAGGTGACGGGCGTGACCGCCAGCAGCGTGCTGCTGGGCGACCAAAGCCTGCCCGCCGACCTGACGGTGTGGGCCGCCGGCATCCGCGGGCCGCAGGTGCTGCAGCAGCTGGACGGGCTGGCCCTGACGCGCAGCGGCCAGCTGGAGGTGCTGCCCACGCTGCAGACCACGCTGGACCCCCGCGTGCTGGCCATGGGCGATTGCGCCTGGTGCACGCCGCAGCCCGGCGGCCCGGCGGTGCCGCCCCGCGCGCAGGCCGCGCACCAGCAGGCCGAGATGCTGGCCGCCGCCCTGCCCGGCTTCATCCGCGGCGAGCCGCTGCCGGCCTTCCGCTTCGACGACAAGGGCTCACTGGTGTCGATCGGCCGCCGCCATGCGGTGGGCCGCCTGGTCACCCCGGGCCAGGGCGGCGGCTTCAACCTCGATGGCCTGCTGGCCCGCTGGGCCTACTGGGGCCTGCAACGCCAGCACATGGCCACGCTGCACGGCCCGCTGCGCACCGCCCTGGCCACCATCGGCGGCTGGCTGATGGCGCGCACGGGGCCGCCGGTGAAGTTGCACTGAGCTACTTGGGCGCTGCTTCGGCTGCTGCGTCGGCTTCTGCCTCTGGCCACAGGCTGGGGAAGAGAAAGCGCAGCGCATTCAGCGGGATGCCGAAGCGCACCGGCCCGCGTGGCGAATCGGAGCGCAGCAGGCCGGCGTCCAACAGCTTGCCGATCAGCGTGGTAGCTGTGCGCTCGCCCAGGCCGGTCATGCTGGCGAAGTCGCCGCGCGACAGTTCACCCTGGGTAGCAAACAGGTAGTGCAAGGGCCGCAAGGCTTCCAGCCGCACACCTCGGCGTACCACGTGCGCTTCGTGCGCGAGCAGCGCGCCCAGGCGGTCCTGCATGTCGCGCAGGTTCAGCATGCGGGCCATGAACCGCACTTGATCCAGGCACACCTGCAGGAAGAAGGTGATCCATGCCAGCAGCATGCGCTCGCTCAACTGCCCGCGACCATCCAGGTCGCCCTGGCGCGGCAGGTCGGCATTGCCCAGATGCTCGCTGTAGCGATCGGCCTGCCGCGCCAGGCCCCGCAGCGGCGACCACAGGCCGCCCGTCAAGCCCATGGCGCCCATCACCGCCAGGCTGTGCAGGCGCGAGACGCGGCCGTTGCCGTCGGCGAACGGGTGAATCCACACCAGGCGGTGGTGAGCTGCGGCGGCCGCCACGACCTGCAGCTCGCCGCGACGGGTGCCGGCGTAGACGGCGGACCACCTCGCCAGCAAGGCAGGCACCGCATCTGCAGCAGGGGCGACATGGTGCTGGATGCGCACTTGGCGGCTGCGGAGCTGCCCTGGCGTGACGATCAGTTCTTCAGTGACGGCGCCTTGTGCGTCGAGCAGCCGCACGATACGGTCGGCGTCGCTGAGCTGGACAAACAGATGGCGGTGGATGTTGCACAAGAAGTCTGGTGCATAGCAGGCCGCCACGTCGGGCGCTTGCTCGTGAATCCAGTTCTCTGTCGCCATGTGGGCGACCGCCAGACGTTGAAGCCGCGCCTTGTCGGCGTCCTGCGAAAAGTCGTGCGACAAAGCTTGCTCGATCTCCAGAGGGCGTGTGTGCTCGCCCTCGATCTTGTTGGAGTAGTACGAGTTCATCGCACCGAGCAGCTGGGCCAGTTCGGCACTGGCGCCGCTCTGGCAGGCGCCGGTCAGCCGTGTGGCTTCCACGCGCAAGTCGTGCGCGAGCTCCAACACCTGACCGGCTTGGGCGTCTTGCGGAAGCAGCGGCTCCATCTGCGAAGGGTGCCGGATCATGTGCGCCTTGCTTTGCGGATGCGAAATGTTCCGCAAGTGATTGTCTCACTTCATCTTTTCGATGAGTCTTCGGGTTTGCTTGCGGATCCGTCTTCGTCTGCCGTGGCCATTCACGCGGGATACAGCCCCTTCACCCGCCCGAAGAGCCGCGCCAGCCCCAGCAGCGCATCCACGTTCGGCGTAGGCACGCCCACGCGGCGGCCCAGCTCGTGCACCGCGCCGACGATGGCGTCCAGCTCCATCGGCCGGCCGGCCTGCACGTCCTGCAACATCGAGGTGGAAATGGCGCCCAGCTTGCGCGTGACCGCATGGCGGTCTTCGGGCGCCTGGTCGATGGCGCAGCCGATGCGCCGGCCGATGTCGGCCGCCTCCTGCATCGCGGCCGAACAGAAGGCGCGCACGAGCGGGTCGTCGAGCACGCGGTCGACCGTGGCGCCGGTGATGGCCGACACCGGGTTCATCGTGAGGTTGCCCCACAGCTTGAACCAGATGTCGTAGCGGATGCGCGGCGAGGCCGTGGCCTCGAAGCCGGCTGCCCGCAGCACGCCGGCCCAGTCGTTGGCGCGGCTGGATTCACCGCCCGCCGGCTCACCGACGATCAGGCCCTGCCCCATGCGGTGTTCCACCACGCCGGGCGCGCTGGTGCCGGTGGCGGCATGCACCACACAGCCCAGCACACGCGGCAAGGCGATGGCGGCGCCGATGTGGCCGCCGGGATCGACGCTGTCGAGCGGCGCCTGGCCGATGCCCGGCAGGCCTTGCACGAACCACCAGGGCACGCCGTTCATCGCGGGCAGCACCACCGTGTGCTCGGCCAGCAGCGGCGCCAGCTGGCCCGCCACCGCGGCCAGGGCCGGACCCTTGACGGCCACCACCACCAGGTCTTGCGGACCCAGCGCGGCCGTGTCGGCGGACGCCGCTGCGCAGGGGGCCTGGTGCAGCTCGCCCGCTTCACGCAGACGCCAGCCTTGCTGCTGCAAGGCCTGCAAGGTATCGCCCCGCGCCAGTGCGCTCACCTGGTGGCCGGCCATCGCCAGCCGGGTGCCCAGAAAGCCGCCGATGGCGCCGGCGCCGACGATGGCGATCCGGCGGGGCGCGCTCATCGGCCGCTCCCGGCGGGCATCGAGGCGGGGCACTGGAAAGGCAAAGGGCAGCGGATCATGTCGCGGGCTTTCAGTGAGGCGGGGTGACCGGGCGATTCTGGCCTGCAGCCGCCCGCCGTTGGTACAGCGCGGTGACGGAGGGTGAGGCATGGCCCAAGCGCCCTTGCGCCGTGTCCAGCGGCAGCCCCTGCGCCAGCGCCTGCACGCCATGGGTGTGGCGCAGCCAATGGCTGCTGGCGCGGCGCAGGGCCTGCGCGTCGGCCGTCTCGCCCGCGGCAGCCGCATCGGCAGCGCATTGACGAAACAGGCGCTTGATTTGATCGGCCAGCGTGGGCGCGGCGATGCCTTGGCGGGGATCGATGGCGCGGCCGGCAGCCAGAGCGGGGGCGCGCAGGCTGAAGTCCGCGGCCTGGCCCAGCAATGGCACGTCGGCCTGGGCGGGGTGCAACGGGTCTTGCAGCAGCCCGCGGCCGGCCAAGGAGGCGCGCAACAGCGCGGCCCAGCCGGCGGGCACCGGCAGTTCCCTGCCGCGGGCACCGGGCGCGCGGATGCGCAGCCACAGCGCGTCGGTGTCGGCGGCGTCTTGCGCCTGCAGGTCGCCCAGGCGCGCCTCCACGGCTTCCGACAGCCGAAGCCCGAGGCCCTGCATCAGCCCCCAGGCCAGCCGCAGCCGCAGCGTGGCCGCGGTGTCGGGCAGGCGGTGCAGACGCCGCGCGACCCAGCCGCACTGGCGGGCCGACAGGCTGCGCCCGGCATCCAGCGCCGGGCGGGGCGTGCAGCCTGCGGCGGCGCCCTCCCAAGGATTGGCGCTGACATGGCCCTGCGCCCGCCAGAAGGCGTACAGGTTGCGCAGGATGGTGATCGTCTGCCGCCGGGCGCCGGCCGACAGCGGTCCTTCAAAGGGTCGCCACAGCGGTGATGACCTTGGCTGGTGGCGCGGCCCGCACCAGGTGTCCTGGGGTTGCGGGTGGCGCACGAAGTGCAGGTAGGCCTGCACGTCGGCCACGGCCACCGACGACAACGCGATGCCGCGCAGCAGCACGGCCCAGAGCCAGAAGCGCTCGACTTCCCGCCGGTAGGCCCGCTGCGTGTGCGGCGACGCGGCGGCCTTGCCGTGCAGCCAGGCCATCACGGCCTCGCGATCGGTGGTCGCGCCCAGCAACGACAGCGCCAGCGGCTG
Source organism: uncultured Aquincola sp. (assembly GCA_937883885.1). The sequence goes on from CAKZXL010000546.1 coordinate 11,982, forward strand.
GCGAAATCGGCCGAGACGGCCATCGAGCGCGGGTGGGGGCTGGAAATGGTCCAGCGGCACGGGGGTGCCGGCCGCGGGACACAGGGCGGGCTCCTCACGCCAGGCGCCCGCCTGGTCACGCAGCCATTGCTCGATGCGCGCCGCCTTCAGCGCACCGACGCCCCGCACCGGTCGCCACCACCGCCCGGTGGCCCCTTCGACACGCTGCTTCAACTGCCGCAGCGTGAGCAGGCCCGCCGCCATCAGGCGGTCGGCCAGCCGGGGGTCGAGCCAGGCGTCCACTGGATCGTCCAGCGCCGGGGGCCGCGTGCTGAGCGATTCCAGCCACCGCAGCGCTTCCAGCTGGCGCGCGACCAGGCGTGCGCGGCGACCCAGCCTCTGCACCGCCCGTCCGTGCGCGGCCTGGTAGGCCTCCAGCTGCTCGGCCTCGGAGAAGTCTTCCAGCCCGCGCTCGGCCGCGAATGCTCCCAGGCTGGGCAGGGCGGCCGCATCGTCGGGCACCCGTTGAAGGTCGACCAGCACCAGCCGCGCGATGCCATGCCGCCGCTCCCGTCGGGCGGCCGCCGCGAAGGCATCGCGGATCGTCTGCACCGTCGAGCGCATGCGCGCCGGCTCCGGCGGCGCATCGTTGCCCGGCTGCAGGTAGCGCACCCAGGCGTCGCGCAGTGCCACGCCCTGCACCAGCGCGCGCATGAAGGCGAAGTGGCTGGGGTGCAGCCGCACGGTGGCGCCCGGGGGGGCGGCGGGGCCGTACAGAGGCGACGAGGGGGGAAAAAGCGCGTCCATGCAGGAAGCCGAGAATTTGCCGTCGGTTTTATAGGGGGTTGATTACTGAGCTGAGTGTACTTTGGTACTGGCTCGACGGCTGGGAGGCGCCAACGCGGTAGCCGGATGGGCGCAGGGGCGGAGAGTTTTCGGGAAGGCAGATTCGGGCGAGAACTTGATTGGCTTGGCGCTGAGCGGCCACCTTCCGCCGCAACGTGCGTTGCCCGGGGCGCTGAGAGGAGCGGAAGCTGCTGCAGCGTTTGTAGCCGTCGGCGGCTGACACGTCAGGCGCTGAGGCCTCAGGCGAGCGACGCTGAAAGATTTCGCGCTTTTTGGTTGGAGGGCTGACGAGGGCTGGATGGCGGTCGACACTGCGACAAAGCGCAGCCGCTGCTCAGGGGTCAGTGCGCGGGCGACCCTTCATTGGATGAGAGAGTGGGCACGCGCGAAAGCCTCTGCTGTTGCGTCCGATCGACTGACCGAGGGCATGCGGGTCAGCAGCCCAGGCGGCAGGAAGACGGGCGCCCCGCTCTAGAGTAGAACGGGCGGGTCACGTCCCTTCCGCCGCTCTCACAGAACCTGTGGAGGCCGGCTGCCGCCTGGCACCGCCGCCCATACGGCCTGGTGGAGACTTTTCAGGAACGCCCTTGACGCTTTCCGGGCGCAGCAACGGAAAGGGTTGGACCGTCCAACCCCCGCTTGCCTTCACTGTTTCCGTCCCGACGTTCAGCGACGTCACGCGGCGGCCAAGGCGATCGCCTACGACGCCGGGCGCTTTTGTGGCGTCGCTTTGTGGGGCCAGGCGGGGCGGCTGCCGTCCGACGGGTGCTGAGTGAGAGCCGCTCAGTGGGCTCTGCATTCGCAGGCGTGATGCAAACAGTGAATGGGGGGTAGGCCACCTTCGAACGCTGTACAGCGCGGCCGCTTTGGCACTCGATCAGCGCGGGCCAGATGCCGCCAACCTCGACCATGTTCGGCGCTTAGACGCCAAATGAGCCTCTTCGACGCCGAGGAGATAGCACCGGGTTGGCGGCATCGCCACCTGCCCTCTGGCTCCGCAGCCTTGGTCCTCCGCCATCAAGCGCCGCGGCCAAGTGCCACGGCCGATGCGACGGTCCACGGCGCCTGAAAGGCCTGAGTTGCACGCTCACCAGCAATCGCCGCGCGCTAGCACCGCCTTCGTGCTGCTCCCGACTTATCTGGCAATGGCGTTGGCGGTTCAACGTCGCTGCGGGCACACCTAGTGCGCCGGCAGAGGAACCGCTTCCGCTTCGGGAAGTCGCCCAGGATTGGCGACGCGCCAGCCCACCGTGTTTAGCCTTGTCCGAGTACGCACGGTGACGGTACGAGCGCTACGCTACGACGCCAGCGCGTCGGCATGGCTCCATGGGCCTCCGGGTCCTTCGCCTGAGCCCCTTCAGGCGGACCATCCGCCAAGCACCGGCACCTCTGCGCGCGCAGCCAAAAAAAAGGGGTTGGACCGTCCAACCCCCTCTTCCTGTCCAACCCCCCGGCAGCTACTGACCTGCCACGCCAAAGAATTGCCTGAGCACCGCCGCAAGGGCCTCACGCTGGTGGTCGGTCAGCGAGCGCTGGAATCGGACCACGGTACGGCCTTGTTCATCTGCGCCGATGACGGCCAAGCGTTCACGATCGTTCTGGATGACATGCTCCGCTTGCGGTTCAGTGACCGGCCGGTCGTCCATGTC
>CAKZXL010000547.1 GCA_937883885.1 uncultured Aquincola sp.
ATCTTTTCGCTATTGAGCGTGGCTCCATAACGGCCCCCGCAGGTTGTGGAAAAACGCAATTGATTGCCGAGACGCTCATCGCGCATAGGCAGAGCAAACCCATACTCGTACTGACGCACACGAACGCAGGCGTTGCGGCCTTACGGGCACGCCTGAGACGAGCCGGCGTTCCTAACTCCGCATATCGAGTCTCCACCATTGATGGATTCTCGATGCGCCTCATCGCTAAGTTCCCAGCGCGAAGCGGCCATAACCCACAGATCTTACAGCTCCACCAGCCCAACACCGACTACCCGGCAATTCGGCACGCCGCCATGCTGTTACTGCAGGCAGGCCACCTTGCTCAGCCTCTCCGTGCCACTTACGCGCGCTTGCTTGTCGACGAATACCAGGACTGCAACGTCGTCCAGCACGCCATCGTGTCAGGTTTGGCCCAGGTGCTACCAACCTGCGTGCTCGGTGACCCAATGCAAGCCATCTTCGACTTCCGTGGCAATCGACTAGTGCATTGGGCGAATGAGGTGCAGCCCCTGTTCCCCGCGGCGGGAGAGCTGAGGATACCCTGGCGCTGGCGGCTGGCCGGAGCTGAGAAACTTGGGCAGTGGCTGCTCGCCATACGGCAACAACTTCAAGCTGGCCAGCCGGTGGACCTGCGCACGGCTCCGGCAGAAGTGCGCTGGGTGCAGCTCAACGCCGGGACCGAAGTCCAGCAGCGGCTGGTGGCCGCGAGAACCGAGTCACCCAACGCTCGGGGCAGCGTCCTCATCATCGGGGACTCCATCAACGTGCAAGGTCGCCATCAGCTCACGAGCCAGACACCCGGCGCCATGGCCGTCGAAGCCGTCGACCTAAGGGACCTCGTCAACTTCGCCAGGAACTTTAACCTGCAGGGTGCCAATGCTCTGGCACAAGTTGTGGAGTTTGCTTCCAGCGTAATGACGGGGGTAGGTGCAGCAAACCTGCGAACGCGTGTGGAGTCTCTGCGCACAGGACGTGCCCGAACGCCACCGACCCCGGCCGAGGCCGAGGCCGTCGCATTCGTCGGGGAGCCAACACCGCAGCGAGCACTCCTTGTGCTCAACGCCCTCGCCGAACAGCCGGGGGCACGGGTGTACCGACCGGAAGTTCTGCACTGCTGCCGGTCCGCTATGCAAGCTGTGGCGGGAGGTACAGCCGACTTTCTGAGTGCAGCCATTCAAGCGCGAGAACGCAATCGACACCTTGCCCGCCCCATCGCAAGACGCTCGGTAGGCAGCACATTACTTCTCAAGGGGCTCGAGGCGGATGTCTCGGTTGTTCTGCATCCTGAACTTATGACCGCTCAGAATCTGTATGTCGCCCTGACGAGGGGCGCAAGGCACGTAGTGGTGTGTTCATCGAACCCCATCCTGATGCCTGTGAACAACGGCTGAGCCTTATTGTTGCGTTTGCGCACTTGACCTTGCCGTCGTGTCAAGGTCGATACTGTCTGTGCGGTAACTTGAGCCGCGGACGAAATGAGGTGAGAGAGATGTTCAGCCTGAATGTTTCGGGTATGGGTTGTGGCAGTTGCGTCAGCAAAATCACGAAGGCCATCCAGACGCTGGATCAGGACGCACGCGTAGAGGTGGATCGGGCAGCCGGCAAGGTCACTGTAGAGAGCACAGAAAGTGCCGAATCGATCCGCGAGCTGATCCAGGAGCTTGGTTATGCGGCCCAGGTCAGCGCTTGAGCGCTGGCCTGCCGACCGACTAAATCTCCAGTTCTGAGAGCTCTTTCAGCCCGTGGATACTGGTGACCTCGTTAGTAATACCTTCTTCCCCATCTCGGCCGCGAAGCCAGTTTGAGTGATTGCCTGGCTCGCGCATTTCCAGCGTGTCATAGGAGTAGCGCTTTCGCTTGAACAGGCTTTTCAATGCGGCGAACTCGTGGCTTTTCTCGTCTTCTATTCCGACGACTTTTCCTACAAGCGCCCCCCAATGACGTACGCCGTCGGCCAGCATCGCCTGGTAAGTCTCTGGGTCCAGCAAGGCTTGCTGTTTGAAATGAATGATGCGGTGTGTCATAGACGCGCTCGGGAGTGGCCAAAGAGAAGTCGCTAGCCTATAGGTTCCGGGTCATTCGTGAATAGTTGCCCTGAGCTTTAGCAAACCTTCGTTGACCCACAATTTCAACCAAGTTGCGGCCTGCAGGGGGGCTTGCTCTCCATGTGTTGCGCTCAATGACTCGCAGAGTTCGGCGAACGATCCACCCTCGACGAAAAACCGCAATGCTGACGCCTCTTCTGGCTCCAGGCTTCGGTACTGGCATACGAGGTTATGACGCCAGACCAGACAGTCTCGATTCCCGGCTGGTTGGGTGGCAACGGGAAGCAGATCCCCAGACTTGGCAGCCTTCCACAGCGCCAGGGTGTTGTACTGCAATCGCAGCCATCTGGCAGATGGAGTCAGGGAAACCCTGAATGAAACCCAGTCTTCAGCCGAAAACTCACTCATGGTCTCCAGCGAAAGCGCTTCGACATCCTGAGCGTCGAAGGCCAGTGTAAAGGCCCATTCCAGTTCCGCGAGTTCGCGCATCGGCGATAGTTGG
>CAKZXL010000548.1 GCA_937883885.1 uncultured Aquincola sp.
CAGGTCCTTGAACGGGTCGTAGCCCACCTTCATCAGGTGCGGCGCGATGGTCAGCGGGCCGATGGAGCCCAGCAGGATGACCGAACCGTCGGGCTCGGCCTTGGCCACGAACTGGTGGGCGATGTTGCCGCCGGCGCCGGCCCGGTTGTCCACCACCACGGTCTGACCGATGTTGGCCTGCAGCTTCTTGGCGATCATCCGCGCCGCCGCATCGGCCGCGCCACCGGCGGCAAAGCCCACCACCAGGGTGACGGGCTTTCTGGGCAGCTCCTGGGCTGGGGCCTGGCCCGCGGCCAGCGCGAGCGCGATGGCCAGCAGCGGGAAGGAACGGCGGCTTGTGGAAAGGCTGGGGCGCATGGCGGTCTCCTGGCGGGGGCGGTTGGAATCAGTCGTCGCCGAGCTGCAAGCGGCTCGGCTGTCGCTTCTCGATCGCCCACTTCAGCAGGGCGGCGCTGCGGTAGATGCCGTGGGCAAACTTGCCGTAGGGCATGGTGGCGAACAAGGCCATCACGGCGCCCAGGTGCACCGACAGCAGCAGCGCCAGCGCCGGCGTGGCCTTGAACAACATCAGCACCAGGCCGCTGGCCGCGGTGAGGAACAGCAGCGCGATGAAGCCCCGGTCCATCGGCCGCTGCCGCAGGTCTTGCTGCAGCGCATGCCGGCGCAGGTTGAGCATGAAAAGCCCCGCGGTGCCCAGCACCAGCATCACGCCGCCGCTGATGCCCAGCAGCTTGGGCAGGCTGGCATAGGCATAAGGCGCCTGCCAGCCCAGCAGGTAGTGGTACAGCGTGGCCACGCCGGTGGCCGCGAAACACAGCAGGAAGCCGTAGAACGTGAGGTGGTGAAAGCGCCGTCGCCACAGCGTGAAGCGGTCGTCGGCGTTGTTGCAGCCCTCGCCATGGCCGCCTTCCAGGTACTTGAGGCGCAGCACGTCGTGCGTGGCCTCGGCCACCGCGGCGCCGCTGGCCGGACCCGGCTTTTCGCTGCGCCAGAAGCGGCTCACGCCGATGCCCAGCGCCAGGGCCGCGAACAGGAACACCGGCGCGAACAGCGACACCATCAGGTGGTGGGGAAACACCGCATAGAAGTTGCCCTGCGGCGCGCCGCCCCACAGGCTGCCGTGCAGCCCGGCGGCCAGCACCATGAAGAGGGCCAGCCCGCCGGCCAGCGCCAGCGCCAGCGTGAGGCCGTTGCGCTGGTACAGCCGGCCCAGCGCCGGTGGCCATGCAAACTCGGTGTATGTGCCCAGCCGCACCTCGGCCATCGCGCGCGGCACGTTGACCGCAAACTCGTGCGGCGGCGCGTACTGGCAGGCATGCAGGCAGGCGCCGCAGTTGTGGCACAGGTTGGCCAGCAGGTTCACGTCCTGCTTGTGAAAGTCCAGCCGCCGCGTCATGGCCGGAAACACCGCGCAAAAGCCTTCGCAATAGCGGCAGGCATTGCAGATGGCCATCACGCGGGCCAGCTCCTGCTCGCTACCGGTCATCGGCTGGATCGGGATCACCCGCGGCGGCCGTGCCTCGGCCAGGTCGGTGGCTTCGCGCACCAGGGTGTCAAGCGGCGACATTGTCTTGCTCCAGGTGCGGGTGAACGTGGCCGCAGGCGGCCGCGGCCTGCGTGCCCGCGATGCGGCCGAAGGCGGTGCCGATGCTCATGCCCACGCCGGCGGTGTAGCCCTGGCCCAGCACGTTGCCGGCCATCATCTCGCCGGCCACGAACAGGTTGGGGCTGGGCCGCCCGCCAAAGCGCACGGCGGCGGTGTGGTCCACCTTCAGGCCCAGGTAGGTGAAGGTGACGCCCGGGCGCAGCGCATAACCGAAGAACGGCGGGGTGTCGATCGGCCGCGCCCAGTGGGACTTGGCCGGGCTCAGGCCTTCGGTGCGGCAGTCGTCCAGCCGGGTGTGGTCGAAGCTGCCGGGCCGGCAGGCCGCGTTGTAGGCCTGCAGCGTGTGCATGAAGCGGGCTTCGTCCAGGCCCAGGCCGCGGGCCAGCGCGGGCAGGCTGTCGGCCCGCACGCCCGGAAACACCGGCGGCATGAAGCGGCCCACCGCCTTGGCGTCGATCACCGAATACGCCACCTGCCCCGGCTGCTGGGCCACCAGCCGGCCCCAGATGGCATAACGCTTTGGCCAGAAGTCCTCGCCCTCGTCGTAGAAGCGCTCGGCCTCGCGGTTGAGCACCACGCCCAGCGACACGCAGTCGATGCGGGTGCAGATGCCGCCGTCGTACAGCGGCGCCCGCGCATCGATGGCCACCATGTGGGCCTGCGTCGGATCGCCGATGGTGTCGGCACCGGCCGCCATCATGAAGCGCAGCAGCGTGCCGGTGTTGAAGCGGGTGCCGCGGATCAGGAAGTTGTCGGCCGGCTGCTCGCCGCGCGCATTGGTGCCCCAGGCTTCACGCAGCCAGTCGCGGTTGCTTTCGAAGCCGCCGCAGGCCAGCACGCAGGCGCGGGCGGCAAAGCGCTGGCCACCCGACCAGGCGGCCACGAAGCGGCCGTCCTGCAGTTCCAGCCGGTCCACCGGCGTGTCGTAGCGCACCCGCACGCCCAGCCGTTCGGCACTGCGGTAGTAGGCATTGACCAGCGCCTTGCCGCCGCCCATGAAAAACGCGTTGGTGCGCGCGGTGTGCAGCGCCCCCGACAGCGATGGCTGGAAATGCACGCCATGGCGGCGCATCCACGGGCGGCAGGTGGCGCTGGCGCGGATCACCAGCCGGGCCAGCGCCTCGTCGGTGCGGCCACCCGTCACCTTGAGCAGGTCCTGCCAGAACTCCTCTTCGGTGTAGACCTCCACCAGCACGTCCTGCGGCGCGTCGTGCATGCAGCGCAGGTTGCGCACATGCTGCGAATTGCCACCCCGCCATTCGCGGGGCGAGGCTTCCAGCAGCTGCACGCTGGCGCCGGCTTCGCGCGCCATCAGCGCGGCGCACAGCGCGGCATTGCCGCCGCCGATGACGAGCACGTCGGGGATGTCCGGGTTCTGCGTGGAAGGCATGGGCGGCACTCTAGGAGCCGCCCTGCCCGGCCGCTAGACGGCGGCCGGGCAACAGGTGTTCACGCTTCGTGAAGAGTGGCGCCCGGCCACTGGCCGCCTTGCACCAGGCCACGGGCCACGTCGCGCAGCACCACGCGGGCGGCCAGTGCGGCGGGCGACAGCTCGTCTTCGGGCAGCGCAGCCAGGCGGTTGATGCGGCGGGCGCCGCGGTCGGTGATCTCGGCGCGCACGATGTCCTGCCCGGCCAGCCGCGCGGTGGCGGCGCCGGGCTGGATGGTGGCGGCCAGACCGGCGCACACCGCGTCCATCAGCACCGCCAGGCCATCGACCTCCAGCACCAGGTTGGGCTGACCGCGGGCGCGCTTGAAGGCGGCGTCCACCGTGGCGCGCAGGCCGTGGCGGTGGCTGGGCAGCAGCAGCGGCAGGTGGCGCAGCTCGGCCAGCCGCACGCGGGCCGCGGCCGGCAGCCCGGGCAGGCTGCGCAGGCCCAGCAAAAAGAGCCGTTCTTCCAGCAGCGGCACGCTGGCATGGCCGGTGTCGAACAGCAGCGCCAGGTCCAGCTGGCGCGCGGTGAGCATGCCGGCCAGATGGCCCGAGAGGCTTTCGACCATGCGCAGCCGCACGTCGGGGTAGCGTTCACGCATCGCCTGCATGAAGGGTAAAGCCAGCACCGCCGAGGTGGAAGGCGCCAGCCCCACGCTGACATGGCCCGACAAGCGGGCCTGCTGCGCCGCGCGCACCGCGTCGTCGGCATGGCGCAGCGTGAGCTGCGCCTGCTGGTAGAAGGCCATGCCCGCATCGGTGGCGCGGGCGCCGCGGGCGTCGCGCTGCAGCAGCCGGGTGGCCAGCTCGCCTTCCAGCCGGCTGATCTGCTGGCTGAGTGCGGAAGTCACCACGCCCAGGTCCTGCGCGGCGCGGCCCATGCTGCCCAGTTCCACCACCCGCACGAAGTAACGCAGCTGCCGCAGTTCCAAGCCCTTCCCTCCTTGCCCACGCCGGCGGCGCGGTGCCTGCAGTATCCGGCTATAAAACAGGCCACAGGCGGTGCCGATGCCGCGCCGCCGCAGGAGACCTTGCATGCCCTTCGCTACTCGCGCCCTTCCCTTTGCAATGCTGCTGCTGGCCGGCTGCGCCGCCAGCCCGCCCACGCCGGCTCCGCTCAGCGTGGCCGGCCTCTGGCGGGTGGACCAGGCCATGACCGAGCCCCTGGTGGACCGCAGCCAGGCGCGGCTGGACTTTCGCGACGACGGCACGCTGGTGGGCCACACAAGCTGCAACAGCCTGCGCGCCAGCTACACGCTGAAGGCCGACCGGCTGACGCTGGGCCCGGTGGTGACCACCAAGCGCGCCTGCGGCCCGATGGCGATGGAGCAGGAAGACCGCGTCCTCACCGCGCTGGAAGCCTCGCGCACCGCCCGCGTGCGGCCTGACGGCCTGCTGGAGCTGCGCGATGCCGACGGCCGCGGCATGCTGCGCGGCACGCGCTTCGTGGAAGGCGGTTCCTAGGCCGCCAGGCCGAACATCAACGACCGGTGGGCCGCCAGCCCGGCGATGGCGCCATCGCTCACCGCCAGCGCCACATTGCCCATCGCGCGGCCGGTGTCGCCGCAGGCAAACACCCCGGGCACGGTGGTGTGCTTCATCGCATCGGTGTGCACATGCTGGGTGGTGGGCGTGTGTTCCAGCAGGCAGCCCAGCTGCTGCGCCAGGGGGCTGGCCGGTGCGGTGCGCGGCGCGGTGAAGAGGCCCGCGAACACCTCGCGCCGGCCATCGGCCAGCACCAGCGTGGCTTCGTCCTCCACCGCCTGCACCAAGGCCCGTTCCACGGCCACGCCCCGCGCGGCCAGTTGCGCCAGCGCCGCGGCATCGGGCTCGAAGCGGCCATTCAGGCACAGCGTGACGTCGCCCCATTCGGGCAGCAGCAGCGCCTGGTGCAAGGACTCGGGCC
>CAKZXL010000549.1 GCA_937883885.1 uncultured Aquincola sp.
AGAGGTAGTCGTTGGCATCGGCGCGGAACGGGGCCTGCAGGCGTTGGGTGACCAGCGCATCGGCGGCGGCGCGGGTGGGGGCTTGCTGGTACAGCGCCTCGTTGCCGCCGTTGGTGCCGGTGTTGAAGAACTGCGCTGCCAGCTGCAGCCCGCGCGGCTGGCGCGTGTACTGGCCGCCTTGCCAGTCGGGGTCGTTGCGGATGGCCTCGATCAGCAGCCTGCGCATCATCCAGTTGCGGCCCGACATGGCCGCTGGCATCGATGCCATGGGCACCACCGCGTCCATGAAATCCGGATGGCGCTGCGCCCACAGCCAAGCGTGCATGCCGCCCATCGAGTTGCCGACGATCACACGCACGTGGCGGATGCCCAGGTGCTCGGTGACCAGCCGGTGCTGGGCGGCCACCATGTCGTCGTAGTTGTAGGCCGGGAACTGCGTGCGCAGACCGTCCGAGGGCTTGCTGGAGCGGCCGGCGCCGATGGCGTCGGGCAGCACGATGAAGTACTTGCGTGCATCCAGCGGCTGGCCGGGGCCGAACAGCTCGCCGGCAAAGCCGGGCGTCAGCATCGAGTCGGCCGAGCCGGCGGTGCCGTGCAGCACCAGCACCGGCTCGCCCCGGGGGTCGCCGACGGTGGTGTAGGCCAGCTTCAGCTCGGGCAGCACCTGCCCGGTGTGGAAGCGGAAGTCGCGCACCGTCCACTCGCCGCGCTGAGGCGCCGGGTAGTCGGCGGCCGCAGCGGCCACGGCCGTCATCGAACACACGAACAGGGCGCACCACTGGCGCCAGTGAGTCTTCAGCATCGGGCTTGTCTCCTGTGCGCGCCTGCGTGCGGGGCTACCAGCTGGCTCCGAACACGCGGCGCAGTTCTTCGATCTGGGCCTCGGCCAGCGGCGTGGCCTCCGGCTGCAGGCGGTGAAGGCGCGCAGTTTCTTCGAGTTCTTCCAGCACCGCCATCGCGGCGGCCGGCGTGTCGTGCCACACGTTGGGCCCCAGGCGCGCCAGCATCACCGCCTGCAGCCGCCGGCCCTGCGCCGCATGGCGGGCGATGGCGGTGGCCACGGCCTCGGCCGCGGCCGGGTCGCCCGGGCGGCGGTAGGCGATGTGCGGCACCCGACCCACCTTCATCACGAAGTAGGGCGTGAGGGGCGGCAGCAGCTCGGCGTCTTCGGCCAGCGTGCCGCCGGCCTGGCTGTCGGCCTGCAGCGAGCAGGCCACCAGGTGCGTGCTGTGGGTGTGGATGATGCAGCCCGCCGGCTGGCCGGCGGCGGCGGTGGCCTCATAGATGCGCCGGTGCAGCACGATGGTCTTGCTGGCGCGGTCGCCGCTGAGCTGCTGGCCTTGTGCATCCAGCTTGGCCAGCCGATCGGGCTCCAGAAAGCCCAGGCAGGCATCGGTGGGCGTGATCAAAAAGCCATCGGCCAGCCGCACGCTGATGTTGCCGGCGGTGGCATGCACGTAGCCGCGGCCGAACAGGCTGCGGCCCACCCGCACCATCTCTTCGCGGGCCTGGTCTTCGCTCAAGGGCAGGTGGCTCATGCCTTCAATTGTGCAAAGGCCTTGGTGAAGAAGTCGGGCGTGCCGAAGTTGCCCGACTTGAGCGTGATGTGCAGGCCCTCGGGTGCCGCGTCGCTGGTGGCATGGCACCAGGGCACGCCGGGGTCGATCTGGCCGCCGATGCGCATCTGGGCGATGTTCAGGGCCTGCACGCAGGCGCCCGAGGTTTCGCCGCCGGCCACCACCAGCTGGCGCACGCCCAGCTGCACCAGGCCGCGGGCAATGCCGGCGATGGTGCGTTCCACCATCGCGCCGGCTTCTTCCACGCCCAGCTGACCCTGGATGGCGCGCACGGCCGAAGGCTCGGCGGTCGAGTACACCAGCACCGGGCCGCTGGCCAGCTTGTCCTGCGCCCAGGCCAGTGCCTCGGCCTGCACGTTGGCGCCGCTGGCGATGCGCAGCGGATCGATGGCCAGCGCCGGCCGGCCGCTGCGGATGAACTCGGCCACCTGGCCATTGGTGGCCACCGAGCAGCTGCCCGACACCACGGCCTGCAGGCCGGCGGCGGGCGGCAGGCTGGCCGCCGTGGAATCTGCACGCAGGCCGAAGTTGGCCGGCAGCCCGATGGCCACGCCCGAGCCGGCGGTGACCAGCGGCATTCCCTTGAGCGCGGCGCCCAGCGTCACCAGGTCGGCATTGGCCACCGCATCGACGATGGCGATGCCCACGCCTTCGGCCTGCAGCGCTTCAAAGCGTGCGCGGATGGCGTGCGCACCCTGGGCCACCACGGTGTGGTCGACCAGGCCCACGCGGTGTTTGGTTTGCGCCTGCAGCACCCGCACCAGGTTGGCGTCGGTCATCGGGGTGAGCGGGTGGTTCTGCATGCCGCTTTCGTTCAGCAGCACATCGCCGGCGAAGAGGTAGCCCTTGAACACCGTGCGCTTGTTGTCCGGGAAAGCCGGCGTGGCAATGGTGAAGCCGGTGCCCAGTGCCTGCATCAGCGCGTCGGTCACCGGGCCGATGTTGCCCTGCGGCGTGCTGTCGAAGGTGGAGCAGTACTTGAAGTAGATCTGCTGCGCGCCCTGGGCCTGCAGCCAGTGCAGCGCGGCCAGCGATTGCGCCACCGCCTCGGCCGGAGGAATGGTGCGGCTCTTGAGTGCCACCACCACCGCATCGGCCTCGGCCTGCAGCGGCTCGGCCGGCACGCCGATGGTCTGCACCACGCGCATGCCGGCGCGCACCAGGTTGTTGGCCAGGTCGGTGGCCCCGGTGAAGTCGTCGGCGATGCAGCCGAGCGCGATGCGGCCGCCTGCCATCACGCGGCTCCCTTCGCCTTGGGCAGCTCGATGCCCGGGAAGATCTTGATCACGGCGCTGTCGTCTTCGCGGGCGAAGCCGGCGGTGGAAGCCTGCATGAACATCTGGTGCGCGGTGGCAGCCAGCGGCAGCGGGAATTTGCTGGCGCGGGCGGTGTCCAGCACCAGGCCCAGGTCTTTCACGAAGATGTCCACGGCCGACAGCGGCGTGTAGTCGCCCGCGATCACATGGGCCATGCGGTTCTCAAACATCCAGCTGTTGCCGGCGCTGTTCGTGATCACCTCGTACAGCGCGGCGGCGTCCACGCCTTCACGCAGGCCCAGGGCCATGGCTTCGGCCGCCACCGCGATGTGCACGCCGGCCAGCAGCTGGTTGATGATCTTGACCTTGCTGCCCGCGCCGGCCGCATCGCCCAGGCGGTACACCTTGCCGGCCATCGCATCCAGCACGTGGTTGGCAGCGGCATAAGCCTCGGGCTTGGCCGAGGTCATCATCGTCATCTGGCCCGAGGCGGCCTTGGCGGCGCCGCCGGAAATCGGCCCGTCGATGTAGTGCACGCCTTGCGCGGCCAGCTTGCCTTCCAGCGCGATCGACCAGTTGGGGTCGACGGTGGAGCACATGATGAAGGTGCTGCCGGGCTTCATGGCCGCAGCGGCGCCGTGGTCGCCGAACAGCACGCCCTCGGTCTGCGCGGCATTGACCACCACGCTCACCACCACCGGCGCGGCGGCGGCCACTTCGGCGGGGTTGGCCCAGGCCGAGCCGCCTTCTTTGGCAAAGGCCTCGGCGGCGCCGGGCTTGACGTCGCACACATGCACATGGAAGCCGCGGTGGCGCAGGGTGCGCGCGATGCCGGCGCCCATGGCGCCCAGGCCGATCACGCCGACGTGTTGAGGTTGAGTCATGTCAGGTCCTTGTTCGGTGGAAGGGGGAGGGTCAGGCCACGAAGGTCCACAGCAGCCAGGTCAGCGCAAAACCGGCCAGGCCCAGCACGGTGGTCAGCACCGTCCAGCTGCGCAGGCCGTCGGCCACGCTCAGGCCCAGGTAGCGGGTCACGATCCAGAAGCCGGAATCGTTGACGTGCGACAGGCCCAGACCGCCGAAGCCGATGGCCACGGCCAGCAGCGCCGTCTGCATCGCGGTGTAGCCGCCGGCGGTCACCGCCTCGGCCAGCAGTCCGCAGGTGGCCAGGATGGCCACGGTGGCCGAGCCTTGCGCCGCCCGCAGCGCCAGCGCGATGACGAAGCCGGCCAGGATCAGCGGCATGTGCGTGGCCGTCAGCGTTTGCGACAGCGCGGTGCCGATGCCGGTGGCCGTCAGCACCTTGGCGAACACGCCGCCGGCGCCGGTCACCAGGATCACGGTGGCGGCCGGCGGCAGGGCCGACTCCATCACTTCGTTGGTGCGTTCGCGGCTCCATTGCTGGCCGCGGGCGATCAGCCAGAAGGCCAGGCCGATGGCCACCATCAGCGCGAACATCGGCGCGCCGATGAAGCCCAGCACGTTGCGCACCGGGTCGCCCTTGGGCAGCAGCGTGGCCCCGGTGGTGCCCACCATGATGAGGGCCAGCGGCACCAGGATCAGCGTGAGCACCGCGCCCACGCTGGGCGCGCGCAGGGCGCTGCCGGCCGCCGATTCACCGGCGAAGTTCTTGAACTGCTCGGCCGTGGTCGGCAGCATGGTGTAGTGCTTGCGGTTGAGCCAGCGCGAGACGTACTGCGCCAGCGGCGCCAGCGGCAGGCAGATGGCCAGGCCCAGCAGCGTGATCCAGCCCACGTCGGCCTTGAGTACCGCAGCACCTCCCACGATGCCCGGGTGCGGCGGCACCACCACGTGCACCGCCAGCATGATGCCGGCCACCGGCAGGCCAAACTTCACCGGGTCCACCTTCGCGGCCTTGCAGAAGCCGTAGATGATGGGTACCAGGATGATGAAGCCCACGTCGAAGAAGACGGGGATGGCCAGCACCAGCGCCGCGGCCGTGAGCGCGGCCGGCACGCGGCTGGGGCCCAGGATCTGCGTGAAGCGGTTGGCCAGGCTGCTGGCGCCGCCCGAGACCTCGATCATCCGGCCCAGCATCGCGCCCAGCGCCACCAGGATGGCCACCGAGCCCAGCGTGCCCCCCATGCCGGCAATCATGGTGCTGATCACATCGCCGATGGGCATGCCGGCGGCCAGCGCCACCAGCAGGCTGACCAGCAGCATCGCCACGAAGGCATGCACCTGCCACCGGATGATCAGCAGCAACAACAGGGCGATTCCGCCGGCGGCAATGCCGAGCAGGGCAGCAGTGGACATCTAGCAAGTCTCCTCAGGGTGCGCGCAGCCGTCTGCGCCTGATTGGTATGGTCATCATACAAATTACAGCGAGTTTCATGGGCTAGGGGTTAACCCGGCCGCCGCTGTTGCGGGGCCGGGCGCCGGCCCGCCGCCCTGGGGCGGCGGGAACCGATCGTGCGGCGACGCCTAGTTGGCGAAGCTCTTGGTGCTGTACATCTCCACCGGCAGGCGGCTCAGGATGGGCAGCCCGGTGGTGGCGTCCTTAGTCTGCTTGTCGATGTAGCTGAAGAACACGTCGGCATCCAGCACACCGATGTCCAGCCGGCGCGCCGCGGGCACGGCCGCCAGGGTGGCATAGCCGTCACCGCCGAGCGCGTTGAAGCTGAGCACGAACAGCTTGTAGGTCTTGGCCGGGTCGATTGCCGTCCAGACGCCGGTGGTCGGGTTGCGGACCTCCAGGTTGCTGGCGCGCGAGCCCTTGGCGGCCTTGGCATTGACATCGAAGCGCAGGCCGCCGGTGTAGGGATAGGGCCCCGTGGTGCCGCCGGTGCCGAAGGTGGCCTCCAGGCCGTCTTCCACCATGCTCTTGGCCTCTGCGCCGGTGATTTCCAGGCGGTACAGCTTGTTGCCGAACGGCAGCACCTGGATGATCTGCGCCGCGGTGACCGAGCCCAGCAGCGGGATGCGCACACCACCGCCGCTTTGCAGGCTGATGTCCGCGCCGCCGTACAGCGAGTTGCCGATGTCGACATAGGCCTGCGCCACCAGCTGCTGGATGTCGCCGCCGCGCAGGCTCACGCTGCCTTCCGCGTTGCAGGCCACGCTGGAGCGGCTGTAGTCCACCGAGCCCGTGCCGCCCGGCACGCGGCGCGAGCACAGCTCTTGCGGCACCACGGCCGACAGCGTCTGGTTGAACACCGCCACCTTGTCGGTGAACGGCTTGAGCACCGCCGCTGCGCTGGCCGAAGGCTGGGTGATGCGCAGGAAGCCGGTGGCCGCTGCACTGGCCTTGAGGGCGGTCTTCTGCGACTCGGTGGCATCGGTGCCGGCGATCTTGAAGTTGTCGCCGATCAGCACATGCGGTGTGCCCTTGCACTGGGTCACTTTGCCCTGGGCATCGAAGCTCACCTTCAGCTCGCCCACCACCTGGGCGTATTCCCAGGCCTGCACCACGCACACCGGGTTGCCGTCCTTGTCCTTGGTCTCGGTGGGGTAGGTGCCGCCCGGGCTGCCAACGCCGGTGGTCGTCAGGCCGCTGGGGCCCAGCAGCGTGTGCGAGTCGGCGCCCACCACCACGTCCACGCCGCTGAGCTTGGGCACCACCTGCAGGTCGTACTCGTAGCCGATGTGGCTCATCAGCACGATCTTGTTGATGCCCTGGCTGCGCAACCTGTCGATCTCGCGCTGGGCGGCCGTCGCTTCGTCCTCGAAGGTGGTGTCCGCGTCGGGGCTGGAGGATGTTTTGGTCTTCTGCGCGATGGTCAGGCCGACGATGCCGATCTTCTGTCCGCCCCGCTCCACGATGGTGGACGGGTTGACGTAGCCGGGTGCGCGGCTGGCGTTGAGCGCGGAGTTGGCGCCGAACTGCACGTTGGCGCTGATCACCGGGGTCTTGCAGCTGCCCTTGTGCAGCAGGTCGATGAAGCCCTTGAGGACGGAGTCGCCCTTGTCGAACTCGTGGTTGCCCAGCGTGAAGGCATCGAAGCACACCGTGTTCATCATGGCGGCGTCGGCCTCGCCCACCTCGCCGGCGCGGTTGTAGTACAGCGTGCCGGACAAGGCATCACCCGCATGGAGCTTGAGCACGTTGGCCGACTGCGCCGACAGCTCGCTGATGGCCGCCGTCACCCGCGGAAAGCCCGCGGCTTCGACCGTCACATCCGCAGCGGTGGTTCCGCCCGAAGACAAGGTCTTGAGCGTGATGGTCTTGCTGTCCAGCGTCGAGTGGTGGTCGTTGATGTGCAGGATCGTCAGGTCCAGCGGTTCGCCGCCGCCATCGCTGCCGCCGCACGCCGCCAGGGCAGCGGCCGCCGCCAGCGCCACCGCATGCCAGCGCAGGCCGCGCATCGGCTGCCACCGCTTTGTCCGCATCGTATTCATTGCATTCCGCTCGGGATGAGTTCAAGAGAACCGAGCATGCTGGTCGGTCAGCATGACGAATCGATGACTGGGCCCGCACCGTGGCGCCGCCGCACCTGCGCGAGAGCCTGGGGCTGCGCAGTCAGCCGCCCGGTCGGCGGGCGGCGGGCCGGCGCATGGGCAGTTGTTCGACCAGCACTTCGGCCAGGCGGCCGCCGTCCTGCTGCCAGAAGCCGGGTTCGGCCTGCTCGATGCGGGCGGCGGCATTGCGCATGTGGCTGGCGGCGGCGTCGCGGGCGGCGGCCGGGTCGCCGCGCTCGATGGCCTGCACGATGCGCTCGTGCTCGCTCATCACGCTGTGCGCGAAGTCCACGCGCCGCGCTTCGTTGGCCCGCGTCACGCGGGTGGCGCCTTGCAGCAGCTGCGACAGGTAGTCGAGTGTGCGCACCAGGAACGGATTGCCCGCCGCTTCGCCGATGGCGCGGTGGAACAGCACGTCCTCGTCCACGCCGTCGCCGCCCGCGGCCACGGCAGCGGCGATGGCCTGCATGCGCTCGCGCAGCAGCTGCACATGTGCCGGCGTGCGGCGCTCGGCGGCCAGCTGGGCCACTTCAGATTCGAGCGCGCGGCGCATCTCGATCATCTGCAGCACCGCCTCCTTGGACGCGGCCGTGACCGGGTCGAAACTCAAGGGCTCGATGGTGGCGGCGCGCACGTACATGCCGCTGCCCTGCCGCGAATCGACCAGGCCGCGCGACTTCAGGCGCGAGATGGCCTCACGCACCACGGTGCGGCTGACGCCGAACTGCTGCACCAGCACCGCCTCGGTCGGCAGCTTGTCGCCCGCCGCCAGCCGGCCGGCGCGGATCTCGGTTTCGAGCGCACTGGCCACCTGGTCGGCGAGCCCGGCACCGGGCTTGATTTCAGCGAAGGAGACCAAGATGGAAGGCCCGCGGCCGTCGAGTGGAAGGGCCGACAACTCTAACGCGGGCGGCGCTCTTCACCTGTCGTGTCGGCCGCAGACCTTTTGGCGCGCCCGCCGCTTCAGCGTGTCTGTTGGCCCAGACGGCGCAGCGCCAGCGGATGCTTGCCGCGCTGGTCGACGCCCAGCTTTTCGACCTGGCCGATCAGCGTTTCATCGATGGGTGAAATGCCGACGAAGCCGAGGATGTTGCGCTCCAGCGCCTTCAGGCTGTGGGCGCGGAAGTACCAGCGGTAGACCAGCGCCGGCATGCCCATGGTGATCACCAAACGCGCCCATCGGCCGGGCAGGAGTTTTTGCGGCATGGCCTGGGCCTGCATCGGGCCGATGGCAAAGCCTGACCTTGCGACTTGCTCGAGAAAGCCTTTGAGCAGCGCCGGCGGCATAGGCGTCGGCCAGTGCATGGCAGAAGTGCTCCGCCGTGTCCGGGTGGCCCTGGATGAGAAGGATGCGCTGGCCCTTGGCCCATGGTGGCAGCAGCGCACGATGCGCAGCTTGAGGGTGGTCGAGATGACAGTTGGGCACTGCTCTGGCGGGTGGTCGTTGACACCGCAGGTGCGCGCTGATCAGATGGCAGATGTCGGCTTGTTTCCCATCAGCCTTGCGGAGACTGAGACATGCCCAGCTACACCGAGGATTTCCAGCCTGCCAGGGGTGATGTGACGTACGGGATTTCGCCCGCCTGCAGCGCCTACCTGTCGCACTGGGAACAGACGTGGATCGCACGCTGCAACAGCGCCGACCAGGCGGAGGCCGACGCAGCCAAGCAGAACATCCAGGCGGCCATGGGCTTAGGCAAGACCAACCGGATGGATTGCTACAACAACTACTACGGCGTCTCGTCCATCGGCGGCGTCAAGAAGGAAGCGAAAGCGATGAAGGCGTTCCAGGCCAAGGTGGCTACCGCGCCGAACGACCGCATGCGCGCTTATGCCGCCGGCATCCAGCAATCGCGTTTTTCGCCGGCCACGGTGTTCAATGAGGAAGAGCAGAAGCTGCAGGCCGAGGGCTACCAGCCGAACCACTTTGGCAGCGACAAGTTCTTCAAGAACTCGCACAAGAAGGAGCAGGCTCTGGCCCAGAACCGCAACTACCTGGCCATTCGTCGCGCTTGCAAGTTCGGCATCGGCCTGGTGGCCACCGATCCGCAGTTCCAGCACGCCAAGGTCCACTTCATCCTCGACGGTCTCGACATGGCGGAGGTGGCCAACAAGGCCACGCGAACGTCGGCGTCCGCCCTGGGCCCGGCCAAAGTGTCGGTGTCCATCACTGTCTCGGAGCTGCGCTACGTATTCCGCAACTGGGGTCGGCTTTCGGGCAAGGTCGTCCTGTACGTGAATCTGCTGCCTGTTGCTGCGCCGTGGGTGCAGGACTGGGGGCCGCTGAAGTGCGCAGGAGCTCTGCCGGACATCCGCGCACGCAAGGACCTGTGGGACGCCTATGGCGCGGCGCGCCTGAACAAGTACGGCGTCACCGACGTCGGGCAGATCATCAAGGCTCTGATCTGAGCACACGCTTTGAGCCTGGCGCTGACCCCGCTATAGTCCGCCCCGTTGGTGCTCGCACCGGCCATCCGGCTGGTGCAGTGAAACTGGGAATCAGGAAGCGACGTTCCAACGGAACGAAGCCAACCTGAGCTGCCCCCGCAACGGTAAGTGGATGGCGCGTGGCCACACGCGCCTGCTCGTGCAACACACCCACTGGGCCTGAACAGCCTGGGAAGGGCGCCCGAGACACATCCACCAGCCCGGAGACCGGCCAACAGGGTGGGTGCATCGTGCGCTGCAAGGCGCGCGGCGCAACCCGTGTCGGACACCTGCGGGGAGGCAGGCGGCCGGTGTGATCGTTGTGTGCATCAACCATGTTTACCATCCAGGAGCGCATTGCGCGCTGTCCTGCGATGCTCATTGCCGCGCCGGCTTCGGGGCAGGGCAAGACGAGCGTCACTGCCGCCCTGGCGCGCCTGCACCGCCGGGCCGGCCGCCGCGTGCGGGTGTTCAAGACCGGGCCCGATTTCCTCGACCCCATGGTGCTGGCCCAGGCCAGCGGCCAGCCGGTGCAGCAGCTCGACCTGTGGATGGGCGGCGAGGGCCATTGCCGTGCGCTGCTGCATGAGGCCGCCAGCCAGGCCGACCTGATCCTGGTGGAAGGCGTGATGGGCCTGCACGACGGCGAGCCTTCCACCGCCGACCTGGCGCTGCGCTTCGGCCTGCCGGTGCTGGCCGTGATCGACGGCAGCGCGATGGCGCAGACCTTCGGGGCGCTGGCGCTGGGCCTGGCGCAGTACCGCCCCGGCCTGGCCTGGGCCGGCGTGCTGGCCAACCGCGTGGCGGGTGAAGGCCATGCCCGCATGTTGCGCGACAGCCTGCCGCCGCACCTGGCCTGGTGGGGCGCGCTGCCGCGCGACGAGGGCTTGAGCCTGCCCGAACGCCACCTGGGCCTGGTGCCCGCCGCCGAGCTGGCCGACCTGGCGCAGCGCATCGAGCGCGCTGCCGATGCGCTGGCCCGCCACGGCGATGGCGCCGGCCTGCTGCCGCCCGAGGTGGCCTTCGAGCCGCCGCTGCCCGACTTGTCCAGACAAGCCGGCGCGGCGCTGCAAGGCGTGCGCATCGCCATCGCGCGCGACGCGGCCTTCTGCTTCATTTACGCCGCCAACCTGCAGGTGCTGCAGCAGGCGGGGGCGCAGCTCAGCTTCTTCTCGCCGCTGGCCGATGCGGCGCTGCCGCCCTGCGACGCGGTGTGGCTGCCCGGCGGCTACCCCGAGCTGCACCTGGACGCGCTGGCCGCCAACCTGCCGATGCAGCAGGCCTTGCGCGCCCACCAGGCCGAAGGCCGGCCGCTGCTGGCCGAATGCGGTGGCCTGCTCTACCTGCTGCAAGGCCTGACCGACGTGCAGGGCCGCCGCCAGCCCATGGCCGGCCTGCTGCCCGGCGAGGCGGTGATGCAAAGCCGGCTGGCCGCCATCGGGCTGCATGAAGCGGCCTTGCCCGAAGGCACGCTGCGCGGCCACAGCTTCCACTACTCGCGGCTGGAAACGCCGCTGGCGCCGTTCACCACCACCCGGCCTGCGCGCGCCGGCCGCACCGGTGAGGCGGTGTTCCGCCAGGGCCGGCTCACGGCCAG
>CAKZXL010000550.1 GCA_937883885.1 uncultured Aquincola sp.
TCCAGCTTGGTCAGCACGATGCCGGTCAGCGGCAGCGCCTCCTTGAAGGCCTTGGCGGTGTTGATCGCGTCCTGGCCCTGCATCGCATCGACCACGAACAGCGTTTCCACCGGCTTGAGCGTGGCGTGCAGGTCGCGGATCTCGGCCATCAAGGCCTCGTCGATCGCCAGCCGGCCGGCGGTGTCCACCAGCAGCACGTCGAAGTAGTGCTTGCGGGCGTAGTCCAGCGCGGCCAGCGCGATGTCGTGCGGCTTCTGCTCGGGCGTGCTGGCAAACCACTCGGCGCCGGCCTGGCGCGTCACGGTCTTCAGCTGCTCGATGGCGGCGGGGCGGTAGACGTCGGCGCTGACGGTCAGCACCTTCTTCTTGCGCCGCTCGATCAGGTGCTTGGCCAGCTTGGCGGTGGTGGTGGTCTTGCCGGCGCCCTGCAGGCCGGCCATCAGGATGATGGCGGGGGGCTGCGTGGCCAGGTCGAGGTCGCTGACGCCTTCGCCCATGGTGGCGGCCAGCTCCTTGTGCACGATGCCCACCAGCGCCTGGCCGGGGTTCAGCGAGCCGGCCACCTCGGCGCCCAGTGCCTTGTTCTTCACCCGCTCGATGAAGTCGCGCACCACCGGCAGTGCCACGTCGGCTTCCAGCAGCGCCATGCGCACTTCGCGCAGCATGTCCTTGACGTTGTCTTCGGTGATGCGGGCTTGGCCGCGCATCGTCTTGACGAGTTGTGACAGGCGATCGGCGAGTGTGGAGGCCATGACGGTTCCGGGAGCTTCAGGGGGCAGGGGCCGCGCGAGACAGGCGCAGAGGGCGGCCGAAGGGGCAAATGCTAGCAGGCGGGGTGTAGGGGGCCGGGCCGTCACCGCGGCCAGACACGAAGGCGCAGTGGCCCGAACGTACACTGCCGAGGAAACGCCGGGCCGCCCCAAGTTTCCTTGGCCCCCTCGGGGGGCGGACCGGGCGCAGCCCGGACCAGGGGGCCTTTTTCATTCATGAACTTTCTCTCGGGTTCCACCGACGTGGCGGCCCTGT
Source organism: uncultured Aquincola sp. (assembly GCA_937883885.1). The sequence goes on from CAKZXL010000550.1 coordinate 1,027, forward strand.
CCGTCTGGGTGCTCGGCCTGGTCGCGCTGGTGGGGTATGCGGCGGCCACCTGGCCCATCGAATCACGCGCGCGCTGGCCCGCCGTGGCGCTGGGCGTGGCCTGGGTGGCCCATGGCCTGGCGCTGGTGCTGGACGTGGGCGGTTGGGGCCAGGAGCTGCGCGGCGCGCGCTTCGGCTTCGCACCGGCGCTGTCGGTCACGGTGTGGCTGGTGCTGGCCATGCACGCGGTGGAAAGCCGCTTCGTGCCCCTGCCCGGCGTGCGCCGGCTGCTGGCGCTGGCCGGCAGTGCCACGCTGCTGCTCACCTTGATGTTTCCGGGCGACGTGCGGGTGCACGTGGGCTCGCCCTGGGTGCCGCTGCACTGGCTGCTGGGCGTGGCCTCTTACGGCCTTTTCGGCGCGGCGGTGTTGCATGCCTCGCTGCTCGATGCCGCCGAGCGCCAGATGCGCCCGCGTGCCGGCCGGCCCGCCCCCACCGGCGGTGTGCTGCCCGCGCCGCTGGGCCTGCCGTTGATGCGGCTGGAGCGCCTGACCTTCCGCTTCGTCGATGCCGGCTTCGTGGTGCTCAGTGCCGCGCTGCTGCTGGGCATCGGCAGCGCGGTGCAGGCGCCGGGGCTGTGGAAGTGGGACCACAAGACCATCTTCTCGTTGCTGGGCTGGGGCACGGTGGCGGTGCTGATGGTGGGCCGCCATGTGCGCGGCTGGCGCGGTCGCCATGCCACCCGCTGGCTGTATGCCGGCGCGGCGCTGCTGCTGCTGGCCTACATCGGCTCTCGTTTCGTGCTCGAGGTGCTGCTGGGCCGCGTGTCATGAAGTACCTGGTGCTGTTCCTCATCATCGGCGTGGTGCTGTATGTGATGTCGCGCAAGCGCAGCGCCCCGCCGGCCACGCCGCGCCCGCCGCGGGCGGGCCGCGCGCCGCAGCTCGAAGGCATGGTGGCCTGTGGCCATTGCGGCCTGCACCTGCCGCGCAGCGAAGCGCTGCCCGGGCCCGACGGCGCGGTGTATTGCAGCGCCGCCCACCGCGACGCCGGGCCCCGCGCGTGAGCCAGTTCGCTGCGCGTGGCCCGCAGCCCGCTGCGGCGCCTGGCGTGGCGGGTGCCGAGCGGCGCCGCCAGGGCCGGCGCGCGACCGACCGCAGCAGCGATGCCGCCCCCACCTGGCGGGGCACGCTGGGCCCCGCCGGCGAGGCCGCGCCGGGCCCGGGTTCCCGCCGCGATGCGCAGCCCGAGCCTTCGGCGTTCCAGCGCTTTTTCCGCCTGTTCGTCGGTGCCCGTGCGGTGATCGGCCTGGCGCTGCTGCTGGCCCAGGGGGCGGGCAGTGCGCTGGGCGGGCGTGCGCTGTGGCCAGCGATGACGCTCAGCGCAGGTTACGCGGTGCAGGCGCTGCTGCTGTGGCTGCTGCCGCGTTGGCGCGGCGCCGGCGTGGGGCCCACGCTGTCGGTGCCCATCACCGCGGCCACCGTGGGCGTGGACGTGGTGGTGTTCTCGGTGCTGCACCTGCTGGACCCGGCGTCCGGCTTCAACTACGTGGCCTTGCTGGTGCTGCCGGTGCTGATGGCGGCGGTGCTCACGCCGCGCGTCACCTCACTGGGCACGGCCGCCGCCGCGGCCCTGGTGCTGCTGGGCGGCGCCTGGCGCGGTACGCTGGCCGGCGGCGACATGGCGGTGCTGATGATGCAGGCCGGCCTGGCGGGCATCGGCCTGTTTGTCATCGCGCTGCTGGCCGGTGAGCTGGCCGGCCGCCTGGCCCGCGAAGAAGCCGCGGCCCGCGGCAGCCTGGAGCTGGCGCGCCAGCAGGCGCAGCTCAACCGGCTGGTGATCGAGCAGATGGCCGACGGCGTGCTGGTGATCGACCGCCGCATGCGGGTGCGGGCCGCCAACCCCGCCGCGCGCCGGCTGCTGGCCGACCAGGGCCTGGCACCGGCCGCCCCGTTCGAGCTGGCGCCGGTGCCGGCCTGGCAGCCGCTGGCGGCGGCGGTGGGCGATGCCTTTGAATTCGGCGGCTGGGGCGAAGGCACGCGCGAAGCCGGCCTGCCCTTGCCGGGCGGTGGCGAGCGGCGCCTGCGGCTGCGGGCCCGCTTCACCGGCCGCCGGGCCGAAGACCGGCTGGCGGCCGGTGAAGAGCTGTGCGTGCTGTTCCTCGAAGACCTGCGCACGGTGCAGGCCCGCACCCGGCAGGAAAAGCTGGCGGCGATGGGCCGTGTGTCCGCCGGCATCGCGCACGAGATCCGCAATCCGCTGGCCGCCATCGCGCAGGCCAATGCCTTGATGGAAGAAGACGCCGCCACGCCCGACCAGCAGCGGCTCACCCGCATCGTGGCCGACA
>CAKZXL010000551.1 GCA_937883885.1 uncultured Aquincola sp.
AGTTCCAGCCGCTTGCCGTCGGCGGAGGTACCGGCGCTGGCTGCCGGCGGTGCTGCGCGCACCTTCAGCGCCTGCGGATCGGTCCAGGGGCCGCGCTGGCGCTGGCCCGGCCGCGGCGGGCGCACGCTGGCCATGCGCCAGTAGTAGCTGCCGGGCTGGTCCAGCTGCACTTCGGTGCTGGCACCGCGCAGCTCGGGCAGGTCGGCCACCAGGTCGGTGAAGGCGGCATCACGCGCCACCTGCAGGTGGTAGTGCTCGGCTTCCACGTTCTCCGCCCAGCGGAAGGTCACACGGCCCACGCCCACCTGGCCGCCTCCGCGCGGCGCGAACGGTGCCGGCGGCTCAGGCCGCGCCGCCAAGGTGAAGCGCTGCTGGCTGTCCAGGCCTTCGATGCCGTCGGGCTGCACCCGGCGCACGCGCAGGAACCACTCGCCATCGGCCAGGCCGGTGATGCGCACCGGCGAGCCGGCGGCCACGCGCTGGTCGCTGACGATGCGCTCGAAGGCCGGGTCCACCGCCACCTGGGCCCGCAGGGCCAGGGTTTCGCCGGGCAGTTCCAGGCGCACCAGGGTGCGTTCGACCACCGGCGGCAGCGGCACCAGGGCCGGCGCCTCGGGCAGTGGCACCGCCTGCGGCGTGGCGCGGGGGCTGGCGATGGCGGTGCCGAAATGGGTGCCCAGCTCGACGCCGGCTTCGGGCGCAGCGGCCGGGTCGGCACGCACGCGGCCTTCCAGCACTTCGGCGCGTGTGCCCAGGTCGTCGCCATGGTGCACCCGATATTCGGTGCCGCGCACGCCGATCACCGCGGTGGGCGACTGCACTTCCAGCGGTTTGGCGCGGCGCAGCTTGGTGGCCAGCACTTCCAGCGAACCGCGCACCAGGCGCATGCTGCCGGCAAAGTAGCCGTCGGTGGCGCCGGCGTCTGCCGCCGCGGGCTGCGGCGTCTCGGCGCCGGCCGCGCGGCCGGCCACGCGGGCGCTTTGGGCCAGCGTGGTTTCGGTGCCCGGCTGCACCCGCAGCCGCGAGCCGTCGGCCAGCTCCAGCACCGCCGAGCTGTCGGCGGCGGTGACCAGCGATTGGCCGGTGCGCACCGGCTCGCCCGCCGCGACCGGCCGGCCATCCAGCGTGACGGCGCCCTGCACCACGGCCAGCCGGGCCGGCACCGGCCGCTCGCGCAGCAGGCGCAGCGGCACCTGCAGCTGCTGGCCGGCGCGGATGCGGCCCGCATCGGGCAGGCGGTTCAGGCGCGCCACTTCACGCCAGGCCTCGGGGCCGGTGAGCACCTCGTTCGACAGGTGCCACAGGCTGTCGCCGGGCTGGATGACCAGCGGCAGCATGTCTTCGGCCGCCGCCACCGGCAGGCCGGCGGTGGCCAGGGCCAAGGCCAGGGCGCCCAGGGCCAGCCGCGACTTCACAGGGTGGTCCCGGGCTGGGCTGCAGCGGCCCGCACGGCCGACTTGGGCCGGAAGGCCTGGCACACGGCCGGGTCGGTCTCCAGGTACGGGCCGCCGATGAGGTCGATGCAGTAGGGTACCGCCGCAAAGATGCCGGGCACCGGCGGCTCGGCCTGGGGCAGGCCCTGCAGCGTCTCGGCGATGGACTTGGGCTGGCCCGGCAGGTTGATGATGAGCGCGCGGCCGCGGATCACCGCCACTTGTCTAGACAGGATGGCCGTGGGCACGAAGCGCAGGCTGATCTGGCGCATCTGCTCGCCGAAGCCGGGCATCTCCTTGTCGGCCACGGCCAGCGTGGCTTCGGGCGTGATGTCGCGCGGTGCCGGCCCGGTGCCGCCGGTGGTCAGCACCAGGTGGCAGCCGGCGTCGTCCACCAACGCGCGCAGGGCCTGGCTGACCTGCGGCTGCTCGTCGGGCACCAGCCGGGTTTCATAGCTCACCGGGTTGCGCAGTGCGCGGCCGAGCCACTCGCGCAGCGCCGGTATGCCCTTGTCTTCGTACACGCCCGCGCTGGCGCGGTCGCTCACGGACACGAGGCCGATCTTGACGGTGTCAAAGCTGCTCATGCGATTCGTCGGGACGCGCCTGGTTGAACTGCGACTTGATGGCCTGGAACAGCTCGCGCCAGGCCTTGCCATGGCGCTGCTCGGGCGGCAGCGCCGCTTCCTTGCGGGCGGCGCGGATCAGGCTGCGCAGGCGCTGCAGGTCGGTGTCGGGCCATTCGGCCATCCAACGCGTCAGGGCCTCGTCGCCGTTGACAAGCTCCAGCCGCCATTGCTCCAGGCGGTGCAGCTCCAGCGTGTTCTGGGCGGTGCCCAGCTGCGCGGCCGCCACGGCTTCGCGCAGCGGCTCCACGTCGGTTTGGCGCATCAGCTTGCCCACGTACTGCAGGTGGCGGCGCCGGCCTTCGTGCGAGCGGATGCGGCGCGTCTCGCGCAGCGCTTCCAGCAGCACGTCGGGCATGGGCACGGCGGCCAGGCGGTCGTCGGGCAGTTCGGACAGGGCCTCGCCCAGCCGCTGCAGGTCGTGCGCCTGCTTCTTCAGCGCGGTCTTGCTGGGGCGTTCGTCGAAAGGGTCGGTGGTGTGGGGCTGCATAAGGCTGCTCAAGGCGACAGCTATGATAATTTGAGCCAACCCCACCCCTGCCATCCCACATGTCCGACACCCGTTCCACCACCGCCAAGGGCTTTGCCTACACGCGTGAGCAGTTCCAGCAGTGCGTGGAAGACGCGTTGGCGATGGCCAGGAAGCTGGGGGCCAGCGACGCGGGTGCCGAAGCCTCGGAAGGCACGGGCCTGTCGGTGTCGGTGCGCAAGGGCGAGCTCGAGAACGTGGAGCGCAACCGCGACAAGTCGCTGGGCGTGGCGGTGTACCTGGGCCGCCGCCGCGGCAATGCCAGCACCTCCGACTTCTCGCGCCAGGCCATCGAGCAGACGGTGCGCGCCGCCTATGACATCGCCCGCTTCACCGCCGAAGACCCGGTGGCCGGCCTGCCCGACGAAGACGACCTGGCCACGGCCGAAGAAGCCGCGCGCGACCTGGACCTGTTCCACCCCTGGGACCTGGACGCCGAAGCCGCCACCGAGCTGGCCCGCCGCTGCGAGGCCGCGGCCCTGGCCACCGACCGCAAGCGCATCACCAACTCCGAAGGCGCGGGCGTGTCGGCCCAGCAGTCGCACTTTTACGCCGGCAATTCGCGCGGCTTTCGCGGCGGTTATGCCAGCTCGCGCCATTCGCTGTCGGTGGCGCCCATCGCCGGCCGCGGCGACGGCATGCAGCGCGACGCCTGGTACACCTCGATGCGCTCGGCCGATGAGCTGTCGCCTGCCGAGGCCGTGGGCCGCTATGCCGCCGAGCGGGCGCTGTCGCGGCTGAACGCGCGCAAGATCCCCACTTGCGAAGTGCCGGTGCTGTTCGAGTCGCCGCTGGCCGCCGGCCTGCTGGGCGCCTACGTGCAGGCCACCAGCGGCGGTGCGCTCTACCGCAAGGCCACCTTCCTGGTCGACAGCCTGGGCCAGCAGGTGCTGGCCGACCACCTGGACGTGCGCGAAGACCCGTTCATCCAGCGTGGCAAGGCCAGCGCGCCGTTCGACGACGAAGGCGTGCGCACCCGCGCCCGCACCGTGGTGGAGGCGGGCGTGACGCAGGGCTACTTCCTGTCGAGCTACTCGGCCCGCAAGCTGGGCATGAAGACCACCGGCCACGCCGGCGGCTCGCAGAACCTCACGCTCACCAGCCGGCTCACCCAGCCGGGCGACGACCTGGACGCGATGCTGCGCAAGCTGCACCGGGGCCTGTTCGTCATCGAGCTGATGGGCCAGGGCGTGAACTACGTGACCGGCGACTACTCGCGCGGCGCCGCCGGCTTCTGGGTCGAGAACGGGCAGATCGTGCACCCGGTGGAAGAGGTGACCATCGCCGGCCACCTGCCGCAGATGCTCAAGTCCATCGTGGCGGTGGGCGCCGATGCGTACACCATGGGCGGCAAGACCACCGGCTCGATCCTGATCGAGAAGATGAAGGTGGCCGGCAGCTGAGAGGCTGCCCCCGAGCTCGCTTTGCTCGCGCCCCCCCGAGGGGGATCTCAGTCCCTTGGGGCGGCCCGGCGGGACTGATGTCTGCCCCCAAGCTCGCTTTGCTCGCGCCCCCCGAGGGGGATCTCAGTCCCTTGGGGCGGCCCGG
>CAKZXL010000552.1 GCA_937883885.1 uncultured Aquincola sp.
CGCCACCGGATCCTCGAGATCAAGGAGCCTGTGTTCGCCAACGTGAGGGGGTTCCAGCTGGCTGGAATGACCTATGCGCGAACCGTGCTGGCGGCCGATCGCGACAGGTCGACCACGGCCGAGCGCGCTGCAGGAGATGCCGCATGACCGGCCCCACCAAGACCTCGGAGCCGCCGCGCATCCGGCTCGTGTTCCAGCTCGAGAGGGCGGAACTGCCTCGTCTCTATGACGAGCTCGCACGGTTCCACAAGGGCGTGAAACGTGTCGGCAGACTGCGCACGCTGGCCTATGAGGGGCTGCTGGTCCAGCAGGGCGTCCTGAAGCTCCCTGGGCAGGCATCCAGCGAGGCGACCGGCTCGATCGGCTTCGACGGCGACGGGGCGGAGATCACGAACGGACTCTTCGAGCCAGCCGTAGATGCGCAGGGTGGGTCATGAGACGCCGCAGCGGGCGGGGCCCAGACTACACCGTGACACGGGCTTCCGATCTGGCGCAGATGGGCAGGTGCGAGCGCCTGGTGGTTCTGGAGGCCATTCATGGCGCGAAGAGGGACGCTGTCCAGGAGGCGGCGCGCAAGAGAGGTATCGCCGCCCACGCGCGCTTCCAGACCTTGGGACGACAGGCGGCTTCCGTGTCTGGCAGATGTGCGAGGCGCCAGGGCGATCGGTGCTTCATTGCAACGCTGGCGTTCGGGGACGCATGGCAGACCGATGTCCTGCGCGACTTCAGGGACGCGGTCCTGCGCCGGCGGCACTGGGGCCGGTGGATGGTCGCGTACTACTACCGCCACGGCCCCCGCATCTGCCGCGTGCTTCGACGAAGCCCGACGTTGCTGCGGATGACGCGGTGCATCCTGGGCTGGGCAGCACATGGCTCGCTTCGATGGTCGTCGGGTCGCCGTCGATGAAGTTCGAATCGATGTTGCTATGGATGCCAGGGCTGGCCATCGCGCTGGCCGTCTTGGCCGTCCTGGGGCAGCTACTGTGGCGTCGTCGCGCCCGCTTGGCGGAGTGGCGCCAGCGACCGAATGCCCTGCGTGATGCTCAACTGCTCAGCGTGGAGGCGGAGTACCGGTCGAAGGGCGCGCGACCCATCGTGGCCAGGGTGGACAGAGCCTACCGCCTGCCGAGCGGTCGAGTGACGCTGATGGAGCTGAAGACGCGGTCGACGGTGGCGGTGCTGCCTTCGGATGTGATCCAGTTGTCGGCGCAACGCATCGCGCTGGAGGATGAGTTGGGGCTACCGGTGACGGACGAGGCGTTCGTGCTGATCCCTGCCCGCGCCCCCGTGCCATTTGCCGTGCGAGCAGTCCAATTGATGTCTCGCACCGCGATCGACGCTCTCGTCGAGCGGCGTTGGCGACTGATGGATGGAGTGGAGGTTCCGCGCTGGCCCGAGAGAGAGAACGTCTGCCACCGCTGTGGACATAGGGCTGCTTACCGTGACGCCGGCGAGCTATTGGTAGGGGCAGTCCGAAGGCCGCAGAAGCTCTAGCGAGCGCTTCGGCTGTTTCGGGGCCTCCGGTAGGAAGGGTCCCTTGGGCCCATGCTGGCTGTTTCGAAGCTTCGTCCCTGTAGCTAGCGCGCGAGCAATCTCGTGATCGGACCGTTGACCGCTGTAAACGCGCCAATGACACCATCGAACACGAAGTCAAGCGCTCTGCCATAGCCTTGGTTCACCGTGGCGGTGTCGAAGCCCAGTGCCTGCAGCGTCGCCAGGGCTCGACCGAACGACTCATGTGCATCGGCAATCCGCAGATCGTTCGTGAGGAACAGCGGCGCCATGCGGTCGTTCCGGTTCGCCCAGGTCTCTGGTTCGGTTGTGCGGACGAACGCTTCAACTGCTTCCTGTTGCGCGTCCAGGTGCTCCACGATGTTGAGAAGGCCCTGAAGCAGCTTGAGGCTGCCCAGATCCTTCACGCTCTGCGCCGGGCAGCCGGCCTTGCGCAACAGCTGACGCATGAAGCCGTCCGGCACTCGCTGCCAGAGTTCGTGCAGGCCCTTGCATCGCGCAAGGAAGGCCTGCTGTGTCATGTTCAACGGCGCCACCTGCGCAAGCCGGGAAAGCTGTGGGTAGCTGGTCCACCAGTTGGCTTCGACTTCGGCGCGAGAACCCGACCAGTTCGGCTGGCTCTCTCGGGATTCCAACGGCTTCGCTGAGCTTGGAGAGGTTGTCGCCGAGATCGAGGATCTGGTCCAGCAGGCGCATCGTCTTGGAAACGACGTGCTCCTCATTGAGGTCCGTACCGGCAATGCGCCCCTCGTCCACGACAAAACGATGGGCATGGACGATTTCTCGATCGGGCTTGGGCTTGTAGAGTTCCCGAATGGGAACTTGGATGAGGTTGCGACCGACGCGTACGCAGTCCGAGAACGCCCACTGACCTCTGTAGGAGGGATTTGTGCCGCCGTGGCGGTTGGGCATGCTCTCGTAAAACGAGCTCTGCTCATACCGCTCAAGGAACCGGTCATCGAGGTAGATCCGGCCGCCATGGAGTTGGGCGTTGGCACGTGCGCGGGTCATCGGGCCGTCGAGGCCCGGCCACTCGAGGCCTACGGCTGTCTGTTCCGGGCAAAGCTCGCAAGACACCGCCGCGACGGTGGCCCAGACCTGAAGGAGCAGACCATGCTCGTCCTTTCGGATGTCACCATCGAACCAGTTGGCTTCGCTCTTCAGGTCGATGTGGTCCTGGCCTGCCATCAACGCGAGAAGCTCGGGCGTTTCCGGCATGAGCGCTGAGTAGTAGAACGAACGGACTCCGACTGCGCCCCGCATCCACAGGTACTTGCGGAGGTACTCGTTGGACATCCGCCAGCAGACATTGCGCGAGACCTCCCAGTGGTAGTTGGCCGAGACCTCGCCTTCTGCAACCCCGGACTCTGGAAGACCGAGGTCGTCATAGACCAGGCGCTGCTTGTCGTTCCCGAGGCATGTGGCGGTGAGGCCGAGGGCCATCCAGACCTTCTCGGCCAGGCTGTAGGTATAGAAGGCGCCGTCACCCCAGGAGGCCACGATGTAGTCGTAGCCGGACCCGGAAGGTGCGAACTCGGCACAGTTCCCCTTCTCGCGAAGCGAGGGCACCGAGTACGACACGACGCGATTGCTGCCGGCCTCAAGCACCTCGAGATTGTCGACATCGGCTTCCGGCACGGCGGCCATGACAAGGTGCACCACCTCATCGCGGTTTCCGCTCGCGTCCTTCTCTTCGGACAAGGCGCTGACCTCGACGCGCTCCTGCGGGTCGAGGCCGATCGGGGAGAGCAGGCGGCGCAGCTTCTCCGGCAGGAGATGGTGCGGAACAGGGAATGTGGCCAGGTAGTCGATCGGCATGATCGAGTGTAAGCAGCCATAGACGGCCGATTGAGGTGCGACCGCATCGCTGATGCTCGTGCTGCCCAGGGCGCCGGGCCACCACCCAGCTGATCGGTCAGACCGATGTCGCGGGAGCGGGTCTCGGTCGCTTTGGCGCCGGTCCCAGAGGGATCTTCGTTTCCAGCCCTGCCTATTCGGTCGGCGGAGATGCCGGTGCCGTGCTGACTGCGCGACCGACGCGAAGCTGATCCAGGACCGCTTGCAGGAGCGCCAACAGGTCGTCGTAGGTCACGATGTCGACGACGCCCTTGGAGTCGCGGCGCAGCACTTCGAACTCACGCCGCTGAGCATCGGACAGCGCGTTGCTGCGCCCCGTGATCACGATGCCGGTGGGGTTGGTGATGCGGATCTTGAATCCCGCAGGCAACTGGGGTCCGAGCATTTGGGTGAGATAGGTCTCGCCAGTCGGCCCCCATCTGTTCAGGTGCCTGAGGTAGTGCGTGACCTGGCCCATGGCGCCGACCAGATCGCGCATTGGGAGGTGGTGGTCGCGATAGCGAGCCGGCAGCATGATCGGTTTGCCCATCGGCTTCTTGATCTCGATGACATCGACGTTTCCCGACGCATCGACCAGGAGGATGTCGATGCGCCGCCAGGTGGCGGCGTCTGCGTCCCAGAGCCTGACCTCGGTAAAGGCCTTGATGTACCTGGGATGCAGCAGCAGGATGATCTCCACGATCTCCAGTTGCTACTGCGCCTCCGATGTCCCCGCCTCGTTGGCCAGCATGGCCTGAAGCCGTTGCAACGCCGAGGCGTACTTGGCGACATCGAACTGAC
>CAKZXL010000553.1 GCA_937883885.1 uncultured Aquincola sp.
CGGGCGGCGGCCACGTTCATCTCGTAGGCCAGCCCTTCCAGGCCGTAGTCTTCCTGCGCAATGGAGGTGGCGCCGAAGGTGTTGGTCTCGATCAGGTCGGCGCCCGCGGCCAGGTACTGGTCGTGGATCTCTCGGATCACGTCGGGCCGGGTGAGCACCAGCAGGTCGTTGTTGCCCTTCAGGTCCTTGGGATGGTCCTTCAGCCGCTCGCTGCGGAAGTCGGCTTCCGTGAGCTTGTAGCGCTGGATCATCGTGCCCATGGCGCCATCGATGATGACGATGCGCTGGGCCAGCAGCTCGGGCAGTCGGGCGGCACGGGTGTAGTTCATGACCGGGATTCTAGGGAGGCGGCTTCTTCCTCCCCGACGTAGGCCGATTCGCGGAAGTCCAGCGCAGCCGGCCGACCCTCGCCCTGCGCCCACAAGGCCATCAGGTGCGGCTGCATCGGCCGCGCAAACAAGAAGCCCTGCAGCTCGTCGCAGCCCAGCGCATGCAGCACGTCGCGCTGGCCCGCGGTTTCCACCCCTTCGGCCACCACCTTCAGGCCCAGCGCATGGGCCAGGCGCACCACCGCCTCGACGATGGCGCGCGCATCCGGGTTGGTTTCCAGATCGCGCACGAAGGCGCGGTCGATCTTGAGCTGCCGCGCCTGCAGCCGCCGCAGGTACGACAGGCTGGAGTAGCCGGTGCCAAAGTCGTCGATCGACAGGTGCACGCCGATGGCGGCCAGCCGCTCGAAAGTGCGCAGCGTGCCTTCGGCGTCTTCCATCGCCACCGATTCGGTGATCTCGAAGGTGAGCAGCGTGGCGTCGATGCGGTGCTCGTCGATAGCCCGTTGCACCCGCTGCACCAGGTCGTCCTGCCGCAGCTGGTGCACCGACAGGTTGAGCGCCACCCGCACCCGCAGGCCCTGGTCCAGCCATTGGCGCACCTGGCTGCAGGCCTGGCGGATGACCCAATCGCCCAGCGCGCCGATGAGGCCGAAACGCTCGGCGATGGGGATGAACACCAGCGGCCCCACCATGCCGCGCTGCGGATGCCGCCAGCGCGCCAGCGCTTCGGCGCCGGTGATGGTGCGGCCGTCGCCCGAAACCTTGGGCTGGTAGTGCAGCTCCAGCTCGCCACGCTCCAGCGCCAGCCGCAGGTCGCGCTGCAGCTCCAGCTGCTCGCGCACATGGGCGTCCATGTGCGGCTCGAAGAAGGCAAAGCTGCTGCCGCCCGCGCGCTTGGCCGCGTACATGGCCGAATCGGCATGCGCCATCAGCTTGGCGGCCACGGTGCCGTCGGTGTCCAGCGCGATGCCCACCGAGCACGACAGGTTGACCTCGCGGTCTTGCAGCGCCACCGGCTGCGACAGCGCCTGGATCAGCCGCTGCGCCAGCTGCACGATGGCCGCTTCGGTGACGTCCGATTCCAGCAGCAGCACGAACTCGTCGCCGCCCACGCGGGCCACGGTGTCGGTGGGCCGGGCGGTGGCCGCCAGGCGGCGGGCCATCTCCTGCAGCACCTGGTCGCCGAAGCCGTGGCCGAAGGAATCGTTGATGGGCTTGAAGCCGTCCAGGTCGACGAACAGCACCGCCAGCCGGCCGCCGTGCCGCTGGCGGCGCTCCACCGCCTGCGTCACCCGGTCGTCGAACAGCAGCCGGTTGGGCAGGCCGGTGAGCGCGTCGCGAAAGGCCAGTCGGTGCAGCTCTTCATTGGCGGCCTGCAGCGATTGCGCGAGCTTTTGCGCCCGCCCCTGCAGCTGCGCATCGAGGATGGACGTGCACAAGGTAAGCGACAGCAGCACCGCCGCGGCCACCGCCACCACCATGCCCAGGCCGTCGCCGCCCAGGCCGTCCAGGCTCAGGCACACCGCATCCGCCGGAAACGAAGCGGCGGCCATGCCGGTGTAGTGCATGCCGCAGATGGCCGCGCCCATGACCAGCGCCGCCGCCAGCTGCCCGGCGCGCGCCGCCATGCGGGTGAGCCGCCGCAGCCAAAAGAAGATCAGCAGCGCCGCGGCCGATGCCACGATGGCCACGGCCACCGACGCGGCCACGGTGGGCAGGTGCCACTCGATGCCTGGCGCCATGCGCAAGGCGGCCATGCCGATGTAGTGCATGGCCGAGATGCCCAGGCCGATGGACAGCGCCCCGCCGCCCAGCGTCTGCCAGCGCAGCCGGGCCCGGGTGGCGATGCCGAGGGCGATGGCCGAGGACAGCACGCCGGCCAGCCAGGAGGCCGCGGTCCAGTGCAGGTCGTAGCCCACGTCGATGGGCAGCTGCAGCGCCTGCATGCCCACGAAGTGCATCGACCAGATGCCGGTGCCCATGGCCAGCGAGCCGCCGAACCACCAGGCCAGGGCCATGACCCGGTCGCCGCCGCGCACGCGGTGGGCCAGGTCCAGGGCGACGAAGGACGCCAGCGTCGCGATCAGGTAGGACAGCGCCACGACCGAGAGGTCGTAACGCAGGGCCGTCGAAGTGACATCCATTCGGTTGTGCTGCTCACCGAGTGGAAGGGCCACCCGCAGGGCGTTGTCGGCCCCGGGGCGCGGGTCTTGAGCGGCGTTACCTTTGCCCGCCGCCGAAGAAGCCCATGCCCCGGCGCTGGCGCACCACCGGCTTGGCGCGGTGCTCGCTTTCCAGCTGGGCCAGAAAGCCATCGGGCTCGAACACGTCGCCCAGCAGCTCGACCTGGCGTTGCACGGCGGCAAAGTCGCCGGGCGTCAGCTGGTCGAGCTGCGCCAGCCGGCTGCGCTGCTCGGCCGTCATCGCCGCTTCGTCGCCGGCCAGCGCCTCGGCCGCGAACATGCGCAGCCGCTGCGCCGCCGTCAACGGATTGAAGCGGATCTTGAAGGTGAAGCGGCGCAGCGCGGCTTCGTCCAGCTCGTCGAACAGGTTGGTGGTGCAGATGAAGACGCCGGCAAAACGCTCCATGCCCTGCAGCATCTCGTTGACCTCGGTCACCTCGTAGGTGCGCTCGGCCCGCTGGCGGCTGCGCAGGAAGCTGTCGGCTTCGTCCAGCAGCAGCACCGCGCCTTCGGTGTGGGCCTCGTCGAACATGCGGGCCAGGTTCTGCTCGGTCTCGCCGACGAACTTGCTCACCAGGTCGCTGGCCTGGCGCACCATCAAGGGCCGCTGCAGCGACTGGGCGATGTGCTCGGCCAGCGCCGTCTTGCCGGTGCCCGGCGCGCCATGGAAGCACAGCGTGCCGTGGCCGCGACGGCCCAGCGATTCGATGATGCGCGGCAGCGGAAAGCGCGTTTCCACGTTCAGCAGCGACAGGTCGTAGTGCGTGACCACCGGCCGCGGCGGCCGCTGCGCGGCTGCATGGCCCAACGCCTTGTCGGAATGGCCCAGCTGGCGCTCGATCAAGGCTTCGATGGCGGCGCCATCGGCATCGGGCGCCTGCGCCAGCTGCGCAAAGCGCACCGCGGTGCGGATCTGCGCCGGGGTGAGGCCGCGGCGCTCGGCCAGCTTGGCCGCAAAGCCCTCGCGCACCGGCACCTGGGCCAGCGCGCGGGCCACCAGCGCCTCACGCGCGCCGGGCGGCGGCGACTTGAGTTCCAGGTGGTACTGGAAGCGGCGGCGGAAGGCGGGGTCGATCTGCTCGATGCGGTTGGTGACCCAGATCACCGGCACCGGATTGGTTTCCAGGATCTGGTTGACCCAGGCCTTGCCGCTGACGCTGCCGCTGGGCGCGTCGCTGCTGTCCAGCCGGGCCATCAGCTGCGCGGTGTCGGTGGAAATCGGCGGAAACACGTCTTCCACCTCGTCGAACAGCAGCGCCACCTGCGGGCTGGTCTTGAGGAACACCTGGCTGATCTGCAGCGAGCGGTATCGGTCGCGGCCCGACAGCGAATGGCCGTCTCGGTCGGCGTATTCCACCTCGTACAGCGTCAGGCCGGCGGCCTGCGCGGCCACCTTGGCCAGCTCGGTCTTGCCGGTGCCGGGCGGGCCGTAGAGCAGCACGTTCACGCCCGGCGCCTTCTGCGCCACCGCGTTGCGCAGCAGGCTGGCCAGCACGGCCAGGTCGTCGGCCACGAAGGGGAAGTCGGCCGGCTGCAGCTCGCTGGCATGGGCCGGGCGGGTGAACACGGCCATCAGGTCGTTGGGGCCGGGGTACTCGCGCATCAGCACCGGCGGCAGCTGGTCACTCACCTTCATCAGGTCGGCCAGGTCGGTGATGTTGTGCTCGGAGATCAGGTTCTCGACCATGCCGATGCGCTCCAGCCGCGAGCCGGCGCGCAAGGCCTCGGCCACGTCGCGCTGGTCAACGCCGGCCACCTCGGCGATGGCGGCATAGGCCTCTTGCGCGCTGGACACCTTGAATTCCACCAGCAGGCCGCGCAGGTCGCGCTGGTAGCGCGCCAGCGTGCCGTAGAGCAGCAGCGCACGTTCGGCGGCATTGAGCTGCAGCAGGCCGGCCAGCGCGTCGATGTTCTTCTCGACGAGGGTGGATTCCTTCTTCAGGCTGCGTTCCAGCCACTGCGCGGTGGCCGTGAGCACCGTCAGCAGGTCCTTGGGCGCGTCCTTGATGTATTCGTCGATGTAGAAGAAGACGGTGCCTTCTTCGTACGGGCCGCGCCAGTGACCATGGCGCTGCAAAAAGGCCTCGTCGGCCAGGGCTTCATGGCCGCGCCAGTGTTCGTTGTGCTGGCAGCGCTGGGCCAGGAAGGCCCGCAGCCGCTGCAGCACCGGCTGCGGCCACACCAGGTGGCGGCCGGTGAGCGAAAGCAGGCTGTTCCAGTCGCGGCGCAGGTTGAAACGGCCAGCATGGCGCATGGTGAGCGCCAGCACGAAGCGCGAGCACATGCGGTCCAGCACGGGGGCTTGGCGCAGGTCGGGCGACAGCAGCAGCGGAATGTCGGCGGTGGCAGTCACGGCACGCGGCATCGGTGGACGCCGCATGTTCGCCCAGCCGCCGGGGCAGGGCAAGCCCTGATCAGCGCCCCGAG
>CAKZXL010000554.1 GCA_937883885.1 uncultured Aquincola sp.
GCTGGGCTGCCGCCAGCGCATCGGCTTCTTCCTGCACATCCCGCTGCCGCCGCCGCCCATCCTGGCCGCCATCCCGGGGCATGAGTGGCTGATGCGCTCCTTTTTCGCCTACGACCTGGTGGGTCTGCAGACGAACGAGGACGCCGACCACTTCGCCCGCTTCCTGGTGGGCGAGGCGCATGCCGAGCGGCTGCCAGATGGCCGCTTCAGCGCCTATGGCCGCACGATGCGGGCGCAGGCCTTTCCCATCGGCATCGACGTGGACGAGTTCCAGAGCTTGGCCGAGTCGGCCGAGTCGCGCGAGACCGAGACCACGCTCAAGCAGCAGTACGCGCACCGGCGGCTGCTGGTGGGCATCGACCGGCTTGACTATTCCAAGGGCCTGCCGCGGCGGCTGCGCGCCTTCCGCGAGCTGCTGGCCAACTACCCCGAAACCCGCAACAGCGCGACGCTGATCCAGGTGGCCTCGCCCACCCGCGAAAGCGTGGACGCTTATGCCGACATCCGCCACGAGCTGGAAAGCCTGGCCGGCGAGATCAACGGCGCCTACGGCGAGCTGGACTGGATGCCCATCCGCTACATGCACCGCACCTGGGCCCGCAAGCGGCTGCCGGGCCTGTACCGCGCCGCCAAGGTGGCGCTGGTGACGCCGCTGCGCGACGGCATGAACCTGGTGGCCAAGGAATACGTAGCCATGCAGGACGAAGAAGACCCCGGCGTGCTGGTGCTGTCGCGCTTTGCCGGCGCCGCCGAGCAGATGCGCGAGGCGCTGCTGGTCAACCCGTACGACATCCCGGCGACGGCCCAGACCATCCAGCGCGCGCTGCAGATGCCGCTGGCCGAGCGGCGTGAACGCCACACGGTGCTGCTCCAGCGCATCCGCGAGTACGACGTGCATGCCTGGCGCCAGGACTTTCTGGACGTGCTGGCCCAGACGGCGGAGCCGGCGCCGGTGGTCTGACGGCGCGGCTCAGGCCCCCGAGGTAGCGGGCAGGGCCGGCGGCAGGCTGCCGCCCTCGGCCCGCGTGCCGCACTTCGGGCAGTAGTGGAAAAACGCGTTCTTGCGCGTGCTGCAGTGGCCGCAGTGGTCGAACAGGCCCAGGCCGCAGTGCACGCAGAAGTCGGCCGGCACGTCGCCGGTGGTCAGCACCGCGCGTTCGCAGGCCGGGCACACGCCGCCGGCCAGGCGCTTGAGGGCGGCTTCGGTGCCCAGGGCCTGGCGGCGCTGCTGCTCGCTTTGTTGTTCCACTTGCGCGCGGCGCGCCAGGTAGCGGCGCATCGCCTTGACGCCATAGTGGCCCGCCAGGCCGGTGAGCAGCACGCCCACGCCATAGCGCACATAGCTGCCGTAGCTGGGCAGGTAGGGCACCAGCTCGAAGAAGAAGGTGAAGGCCGCGAACAGCACGAAGCCGCGCATCAGCGGCCAGTAGTCGCTGCGGCGATGGCGGGCCAGCAGCCAGCCGGCAACCACCAGCAGCGGCAGCGTGAGCGCCAGCCGCAGGCCGAACACCCGCAGCTCCTGCGCCCGCCATGCGCGCTCGTAGGCCACCTGCGCATCGGCCAGCAGGCCGGCTTCGGTGCGCTGGCTGGCCTGCAGCGCCTGGCGCTGGTCGAGCTGCTGCTGGTCCAGCGATTCGACGCGGGCCTGGGCTTCGCGCTCGCGGGCCTTCAGCGTGTCCTGCTCGCGGGTGCGCTGGATGACCTGCGGGTCTTGCTGCGGGTCGGTGGTGGCGGTGCGGGTGGCCAGCCAGTTGCCATAGGCCGAGCGGGCCGACTGGTAGGCATTGCCAGCGGCCTGCAACGCCAGCCGGGCCTGGTCGTGCTGCTCCTGCAGCTCGGTCTCGCGGCGCTGCAGCGTCTGGCGCTCGGTGCGCAGGCGCTGCAGCGCCGCGCGGTCGGCCACGAAGTCTTCGGCGCTGAGCCGGTTCTCGACCTTGGGCAGGTCGGCCACCAGGTTGCCGCCCAGCCCCACCAGAAACCCGGCGAAGGCCAGCGACACCACCCACATCGCCAGCCGGAAGAGGCGCTCCGGCACCCGCAGGGACTTGAACATGCCGCTGCGGCGATCAGGCCTCGCCGGGCCGCGGCACCGGACGCGGGTTGCCGTTGGCGTCGGTGGCCACGTAGGTCAGCGTGGCTTCGGTCACCTTGACCACCTGCTCGGTCGGCCGCAGGCGCTGCGCGTACACCTCCACGTCCACGGTGATGCTGGTGCGGCCGATGCGCACGATCTCGGCGTAAAAGCTCAGCAGGTCCCCCACGCGCACCGGCTGCTTGAAGACGAATTCCTTGACCGCCACGGTCGCCAGCCGGCCCTGCGCCAGCCGGCCGGGCAGCACGGCGCCGGCCAGGTCGACCTGGGCCATCACCCAGCCGCCGAAGATGTCGCCGTTGCCATTGACGTCGGCCGGCATCGGAATCACGCGCAGCACCAGCTCCTTGTCGGTGGGCAGCTGCAGGGGCGCTTCGGTCGGCGCTGCGCCGGTCGGGTCGGAGTTGGGCATCATCGGGATCTTCTGTGCTTCAAAAAAGAATTCTCACACGATGCGCGCCGCCGCCAGCTCGTCCCACCTGCCGCCTTCGGCCGCCGCCGATCCTGCCCAGCGCCGCTCCGACTGGGGCACGCTGGCCCGGCTGCTGCCCTACCTGTGGCGCTACCGCTGGCGGGTGGGGCTGGCGCTGTCCTTCCTGATCCTGGCCAAGGTGGCCAACGTCGGCGTGCCGCTGCTGCTCAAGCAGCTGGTCGACCGGCTGTCCATCCAGCCGGGTTCGGTGCAGGCCATGCTGGTGGTGCCGGTGGGGCTGCTGGTGGCCTACGGGCTGCTGCGGCTGTCCACCTCGGTGTTCACCGAACTGCGTGAACTGGTGTTCGCCAAGGCCACCGAAGGCACCACCCGCAGCATCGCGCTGCAGGTGTTCCAGCATCTGCATGCGCTGAGCCTGCGCTTTCACCTCGAGCGCCAGACCGGCGGCATGACGCGCGACATCGAGCGCGGCACGCGGGCGGTGCAGTCGCTGTTCTCGTATTCGCTCTACAGCATCCTGCCCACGCTGATCGAGATGGTGATGGTGCTGACCTTGCTGGGCGTCAAGTTCGATGCCTGGTTCGCCGGCATCACGCTGATCGCGCTGCTGGTGTACATCGGCTTCACCGTGGCGGTGACCGAATGGCGCACGCAGTTCCGCAAGCAGCTCAACGAGCTGGACTCCAAGGCGCACAGCCGGGCCATCGATTCGCTGCTGAACTACGAGACGGTCAAGTACTTCAACAACGAGCAGTACGAGGCCCGCCGCTACGACGAGAGCCTGAACAACCTGCGCCGCGCGGCGGTCAAGAGCCAGCGCACGCTGTCGCTGCTGAACACCGGGCAGCAGCTCATCATCGCCGCCGCGCTGATTGCCATGCTGTGGCGCGCGACGGAGGGCGTGGTGGCCGGCCGCATGACGCTGGGCGACCTGGTGATGGTCAATGCCTTCATGATCCAGCTGTACGTGCCGCTGAACTTCCTGGGCGTGATCTACCGCGAGATCAAGCAGGGCCTGGCCGACCTGGACAAGATGTTCGTGCTGCTCGAGCGTGAGCGCGAAGTGGCCGACCAGCCCGGCGCGCAGCCGCTGCAGGTGAGTGAAGGCCGGGTGCGCTTCGAGCAGGTGCGCTTTGCGTATGAAGGCCCCCAGGGCCGGCCCATCCTGCACGAGGTGAGTTTCGAGATACCGCCCGGCAAGACGGTGGCGGTGGTGGGCCCCTCGGGCGCGGGCAAGAGCACGCTGGCGCGGCTGCTGTACCGCTTCTACGACGTGGCGCCGGGGGCCGGCCGCATCACCATCGACGGGCAGGACATCCGCGCGGTGACACAGGCCAGCCTGCGCGCGGCCATCGGCATCGTGCCGCAGGACACGGTGCTGTTCAACGACACCGTGGCCTACAACATCGGCTATGGCCGGCCCGAGTCATCGCAGGCCGAGATCGAGGCGGCCGCCCGCGCCGCCCACATCCACGACTTCATCGCCAGCACGCCCAAGGGCTACGACACCATGGTGGGTGAGCGGGGCCTGAAGCTCTCGGGCGGTGAAAAGCAGCGCGTGGCCATCGCCCGCACGCTGCTGAAGAACCCGCCCATCCTCATCTTCGACGAAGCCACCTCGGCACTGGATTCGGCCAATGAGCGTGCCATCCAGGCCGAGCTGCAAAGCGCCGCCCGCGGCAAGACGGCGCTGGTGATCGCGCACCGGCTGTCCACGGTGGTGGATGCGCACGAGATCGTGGTGATGGAGCAGGGCCGGGTGGTGGAACGCGGCCCGCATGCGGCGCTGCTGGCGCTGGATGGCGTGTACGCCCGCATGTGGCGCCTGCAACACAGCCAGACGCCCGGCGAGCCCACCCCCGCGTAAGCCCTGGGGTCGCCGGATGCTGCGGCGCGGGACCATTCGGCACAATCGCCCGTCCTCGTTCCCCTTGCGCCATGAGCTTCCTCGCCATCGACATCGGCAACACCCGCTTGAAGTGGGCGTTGTATGCATCGCCCACACCGGGCGCGGCCTTGCTGGACCATGGGGCTGCCTTCCTTGAAACCATCGACGAACTGGCCGAAGGCGCCTGGGCGAAGCTGCCGCACCCCGGCAGCATGCTCGGCTGCAACGTGGCCGGCGACGCGGTACGCCGCCGCGTGGAGGAGCAGCTGGAGCTGTGGGACTTCACGCCGCGCTGGGTGGTGCCTGGCGCGCAGGAGGGCGGCGTGGTCAACGGCTACGACCACCCGGGCCGGCTGGGCGCCGACCGCTGGACCTCGCTGATCGGCGCGCACTGGCACATGCGCGCACGCGCGGCGCAGCGGCCGGTGCTGGTGGTGATGATGGGCACCGCCGTGACGGTGGATGCACTGACGGCCGACGGCCAGTTCCTGGGCGGCATCATCCTGCCGGGCCACGGCATCATGCTGCGCGCGCTGGAAAGCGGCACCGCCGGCCTGCGTGTGCCCACCGGCCAGGTGCGCGACTTTCCGACCAACACGTCCGACGCGCTGACCAGCGGCGGCACCTTTGCCATCACCGGCGCCATCGAGCGCATGCACCGCCACTTGCGCACCCGCACCGGCAAGACGCCCATCGTGCTGGTGACCGGCGGCGCCGGCTGGAAGGTGGCGCCCGACCTGGACGTCGACCATGAGCTGGTCGAGTCCTTGATCTTCGACGGCCTGCTGGCGATGCAGTCCCACAGGTTGGCGCTGTAAGCGCCAACCCCAGCGCTACAGGATGTAGCGCGACAGGTCTTCGTTCTTCGACAGCTCCGACAGCTTGCCGTCCACCGCCGCGGCGTCCAGCGTCACCGTCTGGCCGCTGCGGTTGGGGGCGTCGAAGCTCACCTCGTCCAGCAGCCGTTCCATCACCGTGGACAGGCGCCGCGCGCCGATGTTCTCGGTGCGCTCGTTCACGTCGTAGGCGATCTGCGCCAGCCGGCGGATGCCGTCGGCGGTGATGTCCAGCTTCACGCCTTCGGTGGCCAGCAGCGCTTCGTACTGCTTGACCAGGCTGGCGTGGGTGCTGGTGAGGATGGACTCGAAATCGTCCACCGACAGCGAGCCCAGCTCCACCCGGATCGGGAAGCGCCCCTGCAGCTCCGGAATCAGGTCGCTGGGCTTGGTCAGGTGAAAGGCGCCCGAGGCGATGAACAGGATGTGGTCGGTCTTGACCATGCCGTACTTGGTGTTCACCGTGGTGCCTTCCACCAGCGGCAGCAGGTCGCGCTGCACACCCTGGCGCGACACCTCGGCGCCGCCGTGTTCGCTGCGCGAGGCCACCTTGTCGATCTCGTCGATGAAGACGATGCCGTTCTGCTCGGCGTTGTGCAGCGCCGCAGTCTTGATGTCGTCCTCGTTCACCAGCTTGGCGGCCTCTTCGTCCACCAGCAGCTTGCGCGCCTCGGCGATCTTGACCTTGCGCGTCTTGCGCTTGCCCGCGCCCATCTGCGAGAACAGGCCCTTGAGCTGCTCGGCCATCTCTTCCATGCCTTGCGGGCCCATGATCTCGAGCTGCGGCTTGGCTTCGGCCAGGTCGATCTCGATTTCCTTGTCGTCCAGCGTGCCTTCGCGCAGGCGCTTGCGCATCACCTGACGGGCCGTGTTGTCGGCCGGCGGGGCGGGCGGCGTGGCGTCGAAGCCCACCGACGGCGTGCGCGCCACCGGCACCAGGATGTCGAGGATGCGGTCTTCGGCCGCGTCTTCGGCGGCGCTGCGCTTGCGGCGCACCTGCAGCTCACGCTCCTGCTTGACGGCCATGTCCACCAGGTCGCGGATGATGCTGTCCACGTCCTTGCCCACGTAGCCCACCTCGGTGAACTTGGTGGCCTCCACCTTGATGAAGGGCGCGTCGGCCAGCTTGGCCAGGCGGCGCGCGATCTCGGTCTTGCCGACGCCGGTGGGGCCGATCATCAGGATGTTCTTGGGCGTGATCTCGGCGCGCAGCTTCTCGTCCACCTGCTGGCGGCGCCAGCGGTTGCGCAGCGCGATGGCCACGGCACGCTTGGCATTGCCCTGGCCGACGATGTGGCGGTCGAGTTCGGAGACGATCTCTTGCGGGGTCATGCTCATTCGAGCACCTCGATGGTGTGGCGCTGGTTGGTGTAGATGCACAGGTCGCCGGCGATCACCAGCGACTGCTTGACCACGTCGTGCGGCGGCATTTCGGTGTGGTCCAGCAGCGCCTTGGCCGCGGCCTGCGCATAGGCGCCGCCCGAGCCGATGGCGATGATGCCGTTCTCGGGCTCCAGCACGTCGCCGTTGCCGGTGATGATCAGCGAGGCCTGGCGGTCGGCCACGGCCAGCATGGCTTCCAGCCGGCGCAGCACGCGGTCGGTGCGCCAGTCCTTGGTCAGCTCGATGGCGGCGCGCACCAGGTGGCCCTGGTGCTTTTCCAGCTTGGCCTCGAAGCGCTCGAACAGCGTGAACGCATCGGCCGTGGCGCCGGCAAAACCGGCCAGCACCTGGTCGCGGTAGAGCTTGCGCACCTTGCGCGCGGTGGATTTGACGACGATGTTGCCAAGCGTGACCTGGCCGTCGCCGCCCAGCGCAACCTGGTTGCCACGCCGAACGCTGACGATGGTGGTGCCGTGAAACACCGGGGTTTGTGTGTCCATGGGGGGCATCTGGCGGTGAAGAGTCGGCATTCAAGCGCCAGCGCCGCCGGGTACGGCGGAGTCTCGAAGGCGCTGGGTCGAAGGGGACGCCACTGTACCTGCCAGGCGTCGGGCGGTTCCCACATTTGTGCTAATGTGGGTTCCAATTCAAGGGGTGCATATGAGCAGGCTCACCATCGACATCACCGAACAGCAGCACCAGACCCTGAAGGCCATGGCCGCCCTGCATGGCAAGTCCATCAAGGCGTACGCGGTGGAGCGACTTTTCCCGCAGGCCGGGAGTGAGGAGCAGGCCTTGGGCGAGCTCAAGGCACTGCTCGACCGGCGCTTGGCCGAGGCTCAACGTGGTGAGGTGTCTACCAAGAGCATCACCGAGATCGCAGAAGAGACCTTGAGAGCCGACCGCGTGGCGTGACTCGCTCTTACGTCCTCAGCCGAGGGGCTGTTTCCGACCTTCGGGAGATCACCCGGTACACCGCCAAGACGTGGGGTGAGCGCAGTGCCGCCGGTACGTGGCCGAGCTCGAAGAAGCGGCGGAGCGTCTGGCTCGCGGGGAAGGGGTCTTCAAGGACTTGAGCGCTCTGATGCCGGGCCTTCGGCTCGCCACCGCAGGCAGGCACTGCCTGTTTTCCCTTGCCCGGCCAGCAGCGCCCGCCCTGATCCTCGCGATCCTGCATGAGCGCATGGACCTCATGACTCGCCTGAAGGGCCGCCTGCTGCAGCTGCCCTAGTCGCTGACCGGCTCAGTTGTTGCGCACCTTCACCCGGGCGTGTTCGTTGATGCCCATCGCACCAAAGAACAGCGCCACCAGGCGGTGGGCGTCGGCGAACACCACTTCGCGGTTTTCGCTGCGCTTGGCCAGCACCCAGTTCAGCAGGTCGCCGGCGGCGATGAAGTCGACCCGGATCAGCTTGCTGCAGTTCACCGTGACCAGCGAAGCCGCGCCCAGCTGCTGATCGAGCAGGCGCAGCGTGGGGCCGATGTCGCTGACCAGCTGGCCCGACAGCTCCACGGTGGCCATCTGCACGCCGTGGGCGTCGTCCAGCAGGCCCGACTCCAGGAAGCTGGTCGACACCTCGCTGATCTGCGACATGGCGGGCGCCTGGGTGCTGTGGCCCGCGCCGCTGAAACGCAGCTTGCAGCGCACCCGCTCCCACGAAGGCGGCGACACCTCGTAGGTGACGCAGTAGTCGATGGCCACCTCGTCGAACTGGTCGGCGCGGTTGGCCAGGCGCAGCGCGTCCATGCGCGCCACCCAGTAGGCGGGGTCGGCGTCGCGCACGCCGGTGGGCGCGGCCTCGGCCAGCACCGCCAGCAGGTGCTCGCCGGCCAGCCAGCGCATGTCCAGCGGCTCTTCGGCCCACTGGCGGAACATGCCCGACAGCAGCACCGCCGCCTCGGCATCCACCTGCTGCAGCGCCGCCCAGTCGAACACCCAGGGCAGCGGCATCTGCAAGGTCTGCGAGCGCAGGCGCACCACGGCCTCGGCGTCCAGCAGGGCCGGGCTGGCCCAGCCGACGGCAGTGGTGGCATTGCGCAGCGTGGCCGGGCGGTCGTTGGCAGCGGCGGCTTCGGCCACCTGGCGCGGCATCGAGAACCACTGCGGCGCCGACCAGCCGAAGCGCTGGGCGTATTCCACCGCGCGCTGCTCGAACTTGTTCTGCTGGCCGGTGGCGCGGTACAGGTCGAACAGCACCAGCCAGGTTTCGCCGTGGTCCAGCCGGCTGCCTTGCGCGCCGGTGAGCTGCGACAGCGCGTCTTCGCACTGGCCGAAGTCGGCATTGGCAAACGCGATGACGGCTTCGTCCAGCTCGGGGTCGTGCACCGCCTCGCTCACTTCCACCGCAAACGCGCCGCCGAAGTCGGTCTGCGGGCCGGCGGCCGTGGGGCGGCCGGCGCCCGGCGCGCCCGGGCCGGTGGGCATGCCCGATGCGGTGGTGAGCTTGCCCGGCGTGCGGGGCGGCCAGTCGGCGGCCACCGGCGTGGCGGCCGACAGCGGCGGCAGGCCCGGCGCCATCACCGCGTGGCTGGGCGCATTGGCCGGCCGCTCGGTGTCCAGGCGCGGCAGCTGCAGGTCCAGCGGCGGCGGGTGGCCGCTGGCGCTGCGGGGCATGGCCGGCGTCACCTCGAAGGCGGCGGGCATGGTGGTGCGGGCTGCCAGCGCGCCGGCGCGGGTGTCGGCGCCCGGGCTGGGCCGGGCGGGCGGCTGCTGGCGGGTGCTGCCCACCATCTGCTGCTCGATCTCGTCGATCTTGGCCTTCACGCCGCCTTCCGGGCGCGTGGCGGCGGTGGCCGACTGCTGCTCGGACACGCGTGCGTCGGTGTCGTCCAGCCGCGAGGAGCCGCCCAGCGCCGCCAGCTGCTCGGGCGACAGCCCCTCGCGCCGCAGCTTGCGCAGCATGTCGAACTCGCGCTTGCGCACGAAGTCGTTGCGCCGCTTGCGCTCGACCATCGCCTTGAGTTCGGAGCGCTCGAGTTCAAGCGCGCCGTCCTCCGGCTGACGGGAATGGAGCTCGGACCAGTCGGTGGCCGGGTTGGCCACGAAGCGGACCACCTTGCGGAAGAAGCTCTGGTCCTTCGGGTCCGCCATGAATCCTGTCCTGCGTTCGGTCAGTCGCCGAACATCTTCTGCTTCATCTCGCGGCGCTGCTGCGCCTCGAGCGACAGCGTGGCCGTCGGGCGGGCCAGCAGCCGGCCCAGGCCGATGGGCTCGCCCGTCTCGTCGCAGAAACCGTATTCGCCGCTGTCGATGCGCGACAGCGACTGCGAGATCTTCTTGAGCAGCTTGCGCTCACGGTCGCGGGTGCGCAGCTCCAGGGCGTGCTCTTCCTCGATGGTGGCACGGTCGGCCGGGTCGGGCACGATGGAGGTGTCTTCGCGCAGGTGCTCGGTGGTTTCACCGGCGTTGCTCAGCAGGTCGTCCTTCAGGCCCGTCAGGCGGGCGCGGAAGAACTCCAGCTGCTTGTCGTTCATGTACTCGTCGTCGGGCATCGCGAGCAATTCGGCTTCGGTCAGCTCGCGGCCGCTCTTGTTCTTCCAGGCATTGGCCAGCTTGGGGTCGTGCTTCACGGGGGCTTTGACGGTGTCCATGTCCTGATCTGAATACGTTCTCGCGGGCGGCTTGGCGGGTGCGAAGCGGTCGGCGAAGCGGCTGGCGCTGTCGTTGGGCAGCGGGGCAGCCACGGGCGCCGCAGCGGCGGCCTTGGCGCTGGCCCGGGTGGCGGGCTTGGCGGAGGCTGTTGGGCGCTCGCTCTTGGCCGGTGTCTTGCTCACTTCGCACTCCTCTTCACGGTATTTGTATATCCGCTGCAGGCCGAGGTGTGCGGGGACCGCCTCCTCGGGGCGCGCGGATTGTAGCCACGCCCCGGGGGGTCAATCTCGCATCACACGAGGCACTGCGACAGGCCTTGTTCGAGGATCTCCCGCGGCAGGTCGATGCCGATGAAAACCATCTTGTTCTGGCGCTTTTCACCGGGCGTCCACTTGGGCCCCAGGTCGCTGCCCATCAGCTGGTGCACGCCCTGGAAGATCACCTTGCGGTCGCTGCCCTTCATGAACAGCACGCCCTTGTACCGCAGCAGCTTCGGGCCGTACACCTGCACGATGGAGCCGAGGAAATCCTCGAGCTTGGTCGGGCTGAATGCACGGTCGGAGCGGAACACGAACGACTTCACGTCATCGTCATGGGCATGGTGGTGCGGGTGGTCGCAGTGCTCGCCGTGCTCATGGTCGTGGTCGTGGTCGTGATGATGGTGGTCGTGACCATCGTCCGCCGACAGGAAATCGGGATCGATCTCGAGCTTGGTGTTGAGGTTGAAGCCCTTGAGATCGAAGATCTTGTCGAGCGCCACCTCGCCGAAGTGCACGCGGCTTTGCGGCGCCCGCGGGTTCATGTGCTTGATGCGGTGGGCCAGCGCGTCGGCCGATGCTTCGTCCACCAGGTCGGTCTTGCTGATGAAGATCTGGTCGGCAAAGCCGATCTGGCGGCGCGCTTCCTGGCGGTCGTTCAGCTGCTGGTCGGCATGCTTGGCATCCACCAGCGTCAGCACCGAATCGAGCAGGTAGCTCTCGGCCACCTCGTCGTCCATGAAGAAGGTCTGCGCCACCGGGCCGGGGTCGGCCAAGCCGGTGGTCTCGATCACCACGCGGTCGAACTGCAGCTCGCCCTTGCGGCGCTTTTCGGCCAGGTCGGACAACGTGGAGCGCAGGTCCTCGCGGATCGTGCAGCAGACGCAGCCGTTGTTCATCTGGATGATCTGCTCACCCTCGTTCGACACCAGGATGTCGTTGTCGATGTTTTCTTCACCGAACTCGTTCTCGATCACGGCGATCTTCTGGCCGTGGGCTTCGGTCAGCACGCGCTTGAGCAGCGTGGTCTTGCCGCTGCCGAGAAAGCCGGTGAGGATGGTGGCGGGGATCAAACCTTGTGACATGGCAGGTGCTCGGGAGGCTGAGGTACGACAACCGCCTTAGATGGGGGCGGGCGACTGTCCTGCAAGTGGGCGGGTGTGTCAAGCACGATTCACACCCGTGTGCGATTGTTCCTTGCGGTATCCTGCACCCGTGCACAAACCGGTAGACCGCGACGCGCAAGAGCGCCGCAGCCTGTTCGATCGGCTCGTCGAGTTCATCTCGCCGGGGCCTGATTCCAAGGCCGAACTGATCGAATCGCTGGCGGACGCCGAACAGCGCGAACTCATCGACCCGCAAAGCCGCGGCATGCTCGAGGGCGTGATCCGCATGGCCGACATGAGCGCGGGCGACGTGATGGTGGCCGCGCCCCACATCGACCGCCTGGACATCGACGCCGACTACGACGACCTGCTGGGTCAGGTGATCACCACCGGCCACTCGCGCTTTCCGGTGTACGAGGGCGAGCGCGACAACATCATCGGCATCCTGCTGGCCAAGGACCTGCTCAAGCTGCAGCGGGCGCCCGAGCTGAACTTGCGCACGCTGCTGCGCCCGCCGGTCTTCGTGCCCGAGAGCAAGGGCCTGAACGACCTGCTGCGCGACTTCCGCAGCAACCGCAACCACCTGGCCATCGTCATCGACGAATTCGGCAACGTGGCCGGGCTGCTGACGATTGAAGACGTGCTGGAAGAAATCGTCGGCGAGATCGAGGACGAATTCGACGAGGAAGACGCCGAATCCGGCATCTACACCCTGGCCGACGGCGCCCAGCGCGTGGCCGGCGACGTCGAGATCGGCCAGGTCAACGAGGCTTTTGCCGTCACCCTGCCCGACGACGAGTTCGACACCATCGGCGGCCTGGTGGCGCATGAGCTGGGCCGCGTGCCCCGCCGCGGCGAAGCCGTGGAAGTGGGCGGCCTGCGCTTTGAGGTGATGCTCACGCGCGGCGGCGCCGTGCGCTGGTTCAAGGTGACGCGCGCGCCCGACGCCGCCACCCCGCGCTGACGTGACCCGCTGACGTGAGCCAGCCGCAGTACGAGACGCCGCCCCGCGCAGGCGCCGGCACGATGCGCGCGCGCCTGCCGGGCGCCGGCCTGGGCCTCTTGCTGGCCGCCCTGGCGGCCGGCGCGCTGTTCAGCCTGCCCTTCGTGCACACCGGCGCCTGGTGGGCCGGCCTGCTGCTGCTGGCCGTGCTGGTCGGCGCCGCGCAGCGCCTGTCGCCCGGCCGGGCCGCGCTGGCGGGCTGGGGCTTCGGCACCGGCTGGCTGGCGGCCGGCACCTGGTGGATCTACATCAGCCTGCATGTGTACGGCGGCCTGCCGGCGGCGCTGGCGGTGGCGGCGGTGCTGGCGCTGTCGGGCGGTCTGTCGCTGTACCTGGCGCTGGCGCTGGGCGTCTTCGCCCGCCTGCGCCGCGGCCGGCCGCTGCCCGATGCGCTGCTGTTCGCTGCGCTGTGGCTGCTGGCCGAGCTGGCGCGCGGCGTGCTGTTCACCGGCTTTCCGTGGCTGGCCACCGGTTACGCGCAGGTGGACGGCCCGCTGGCGGGGCTGGCGCCGTGGATCGGCGTGTACGGCATCGGGGCGGTGGCGGCAGTGCTGGCGTCGCTGGCGGCTTTCGCGCTGGCGCCGCCTGCTGCCGGTCACGGCGCGCCATCCGCTGCGGGGCGGCGCCGCGCGGCCCTGGCCCGCGCTGGCGCTTTGGCCGCCGTGGCGGCCATCCTGCTGCTGGCCCCGCTGGCTGGCCGCGACTTCAGCCGCCCCAGCGGCCAGTTGGCGGTCACGCTGATCCAGACCAACGTGGCGCAGGACGACAAGTTCGCGGCCGACAAGATGCCCGAGGCGCTCGAATGGTTGGCGCAGGCGCTGCAGGCCGCGCCGGGCGACCTGGTGATCGCGCCCGAAACCGCGATTCCGCTGCTGCCCGCGCAGCTGGGCCCCGAGGCCTGGCAAGCCTTCACGTTGCCCTTCATCGCCCCGGGAACCCAACGCGCGGCGCTCATCGGTCTGCCTTTGGGCAGCTTCGAGGAGGGCTACACCAACTCGGTGGCCGGCCTGTCGGCCGAGTCGGGCGCCAGCGAGCAGCGCTTCTACCGCTACGACAAGCACCACCTGGTGCCTTTCGGCGAGTTCATTCCCACCGGTTTCCGCTGGTTCACCGAGATGATGAACATCCCGCTGGGCGACTTCAACCGCGGCCCGCTGGTGGCGCCTTCGTTCGGCGTGCGCGGGGAGCGGGTGGCGCCCAACATCTGCTACGAAGACCTGTTCGGCGAAGAACTGGCCCGGCGGTTCGCGGCCGGGGAGGGCGCGGCGCCCACCGTGTTCGCCAACGTCAGCAACATCGGCTGGTTCGGCGACACCATCGCCATCGCGCAGCACCTGCATATCTCGCGCATGCGCACGATGGAGCTGCAGCGGCCCATGCTGCGGTCCACCAACACCGGCGCCACCGCCATCATCGATCACCGCGGCGTGGTGCAGGCACAGCTGGCGCCGTTCACCCGCGGCACGCTGGCGGGGCAGGTGCAGGGCCGCGAAGGCCTCACGCCCTTCGTGCGCTGGGCCTCGCGCTTCGGCCTCTGGCCCCCCTTGCTGATCGCGCTGGCCGTGGTGGTCGCCATGGGGGCGATGGCTGCCGCCGCTGCCGTCGGGCGCCGCCCGGCAGCATCCTCATAAACTCGCGGGTTTTCCGCGCACCGAGCATCCTCCATGACGACGCTGACGTTCCAGCAGATCATCCTTCGCCTGCAAAGCTACTGGGACGCCCAGGGCTGTGCGCTGCTGCAGCCCTACGACATGGAGGTGGGCGCCGGCACCAGCCACACCGCCACCTTCCTGCGCGCGCTGGGCCCCGAGCCGTGGAAGGCCGCCTACGTGCAGCCCAGCCGCCGCCCGAAAGACGGCCGCTACGGCCAGAACCCCAACCGCCTGCAGCACTACTACCAGTACCAGGTGGTGCTCAAGCCGGCGCCGGCCAACATCCTGGAGCTGTACCTGGGCAGCCTGGAAGCGCTGGGCTTCGACCTGAAGAAGAACGACGTGCGCTTCGTCGAAGACGACTGGGAGAATCCCACGCTGGGCGCCTGGGGCCTGGGCTGGGAGGTGTGGCTCAACGGCATGGAAGTGACGCAGTTCACCTACTTCCAGCAGGTGGGCGGCATCGACTGCCGTCCGATCACCGGCGAGATCACCTACGGCCTGGAACGCCTGGCCATGTACCTGCAGGGCGTGGAAAACGTCTACGACCTGGTGTACGCCCCCGGCATCAGCTACGGCGACGTGTTTCACCAGAACGAGGTGGAGCAGAGCACCTACAACTTCGAGCACAGCAATGTCGAGTTCCTGCTGCAGGCCTTTGGTGCGCACGAGGGCAATGCCCAGCACCTGATGACGCAGCAGCTGGCGCTGCCGGCTTATGAGCAGGTGCTCAAGGCCGCGCACACCTTCAACCTGCTGGATGCCCGCGGCGCCATCAGCGTGACCGAGCGGGCGGCCTACATCGGCCGCATCCGCAACCTGGCGCGCGCGGTGGCCGCCAGCTACCTGGCCAGCCGGGCCCGGCTGGGCTTTCCGATGGCGCCGCGCGACTGGGCCGATGAGGTTCTCGCGCAGATCGAACAACAAGCACAGAAGAAGGCCGCGTGATGAGCGCCGACGTGAACAACCTGCTGGTGGAGCTGTTTGTTGAAGAGCTGCCGCCCAAGGCGCTGAAGAAGCTGGGCGAAAGCTTTGCCGGCACGCTGGCGCAGTCGCTGCGCAGCCAGGGCCTGGCCACCGCCGATGCGGTGGTGACGCCTTACGCCTCGCCCCGCCGCCTGGCGGTGCACATCACCGGCGTGGCCGCCCGCGCGGCCGACAAGCCGGTGCAGCAGAAGCTGATGCCGGTGGCCGTGGCCCTGACCGCCGACGGCCAGCCCACGCCTGCGCTGCTGAAGAAGCTGGCCGCGGTGGGCGCCGATGCCTCCGCCGTGCCGCAGTTGCAGCGCCGCCCCGACGGCAAGGCCGAAGCCTTGTTCCTGGACACCGTGGTACCCGGCGCGCCGCTGGCCGAGGGCCTGCAGAGGGCCTTCGATGAAGCGCTGGCCAAGCTGCCCATTCCCAAGGTCATGACCTACCAGCTGGCCGACGGCTGGCAGAACGTGAAGTTCGTGCGCCCGGCCCATGGCCTGGTGGCGCTGCACGGCGCCGACGTGGTGCCGCTGGCCACGCTGGGCCTGCAGGCCGGCCGCAGCACCCGCGGCCACCGCTTCGAGGCCGCGCTGCCGGTGATCGAACTGCCGCATGCCGACGCCTACGCCGACGCACTGCTGCGCGACGGCGCGGTGATCGCCAGCTTCGACGCCCGCCGCGCCGAGCTGCTGCGCCAGCTGCAGGAAGCCGCCGGCCGCGAAGGCCTGACGCCGATCGACGACGAGGCGCTGCTGGACGAAGTGACCGCGCTGGTGGAACGGCCCAACGTGCTGGTGTGCCGCTTCGAGCCCGAGTTTCTGGCCGTGCCGCAGGAATGCCTCATCCTGACGATGAAGGCCAACCAGAAGTACTTCCCGCTGCTGGACGCGCAAGGCAAGCTGACCGACCGCTTCCTGGTGGTCAGCAACATCCGCCCCGACGACGCCAGCGCGGTGATCCAGGGCAACGAGCGTGTGGTGCGGCCCCGCCTGGCCGACGCCAAGTTCTTCTTCGACCAGGACCGCAAGAAGACGCTGGCCAGCCGCGTCGAGGGTCTGGGCAAGGTGGTGTACCACGGCAAGCTGGGCACTCAGGGCGAGCGCACCGAGCGTGTGCGCTTCATCGCCCGCGCCATCGTCCACCAGCTGGGCGACCACCA
Source organism: uncultured Aquincola sp. (assembly GCA_937883885.1). The sequence continues at coordinate 16,374 of CAKZXL010000554.1, forward strand.
GCCGGCCTCGGTGCAGTCGCACGACGAGCTGCAGATGCTGGCCCACAAGGCCGATCAGGCTGCGCTGCTGGCCAAGACCGACCTGCTGACCGACATGGTGGGCGAGTTCCCCGAGCTGCAGGGCATCATGGGCGGCTACTACGCCCGCCACGAAGGCCTGCGCGACGGCGTCGCCATCGCCATCGAAGACCACTACAAGCCGCGCTTTGCCGGCGACGCACTGCCGCGCAACCACACCGGCACGGTCGTGGCGCTGGCCGACAAGCTGGAAACCCTGGTGGGCTTGTTCGGCATCGGCCAGCTGCCCACCGGCGACAAGGACCCGTTTGCGCTGCGCCGCCATGCGCTGGGTGTGATCCGCATCCTGGTCGAGAAGAACCTGCCGCTGGACCTGCCCGAGCTGCTGAAGGCGGCGGTGCCGGCCTTCGGCGAGCTGATCGCCGATCCCACCCCCGCGCTGCTGGGCTTCTTCGCCGACCGAGTGGCCGTGAGCCTGCGCGACCAGGGCTACAGCGCCCAGGAAGTGGACGCGGTGCTGGCGCTGAACCCCGCCCGCCTGGGCGACGTGCCGCGCCGGCTGGAAGCGGTGCGCGCCTTTGCCGCGCTGCCCGAGGCCGCTTCGCTGGCCGCGGCCAACAAGCGCGTGGGCAACATCCTGAAGAAGGTGGAGGGCGCACTGCCCACCGCCGTCAGCCCCGAGCTGCTGAAGGAGCCGGCCGAGCAGCAGCTGGCCGCCGCGCTGGCCGAGGTGCAGCCGCAGTCCGATCGCCTGTTCGAGCAGCAGGACTACGCCGGCTCGCTGAAGGCGCTGGCCGCGCTGAAGGCGCCGGTCGATGCCTTCTTCGACGGCGTGATGGTCAATGCCGAAGATGCCGCACTGCGCGCCAACCGGCTGGCGCTGCTGGCCGGCCTGCATGCGGCCATGAACCGCGTGGCCGATCTGGCCAAGCTGGCGCAATGACGGCGGGCGCGAATGTGGTTGTCGGGCACCACCGGGTGTCCTGATACTGCGCGCCATGACACCGCCCAAGCTCATCATCCTCGGCCGCGACGGCATCCTCAACCGCTTCCGGGACGACCACGTCAAGGCGCCGGAAGAATGGGCGCCCATCCCGGGCGCGCTGGACGCGGTGGCCCGCCTCAACCATGCCGGCTGGCATGCGGTGGTGGCCACCAACCAGTCGGGCATCGGCCGCGGCATGATCGACATGGCCTCGCTGAATGCGGTGCATGCCCACATGATGAAGCTGCTGAGCCAGCACGGCGGCCGCATCGACGCGGTGTTCTTCTGTCCCCACGTGCCCGAAGACCAGTGCGACTGCCGCAAGCCGCTGCCCGGGCTGATGAAGCAGATCGGCCAGCGCTACGGCACCTCGCTGGCCGAAGTGCCGATGGTGTGCGACAACCCGCGCGACCTGGAAGCCGCCCATGCCGCCGGCTGCCGGCCGCACCTGGTGCGCTCGGGCCGCGCCGCCGAGCTGGACGACGCCTCGCTGGCCGAATGGCTGGCGGTGGCGCCTGAAACCCTGGTGCATGCCGACCTGGCGGCCCTTGCCGACCACCTGCTGCGCGGCAGCGGTGACGGCCTCGACCTCGACTCCGGCCCCATGGGCCTTGCCTGATGCTTGCTGCTCTGCGTTCCGCGCTGTTCTTCCTGTGGATGGTCATCACCGTCATCCCCATCGCCATCGTCGCGATGACCACGTCCATCTTCGTGCGCGGCGCGCCGGTGTACTGGATCTGCATCTCTTTCCTGCGGCTGGCCATCTTCGGCGCGCGGGTGATCTGCGGCGTGCAGTACCGGGTGCAGGGCATGGAGCGCCTGCCCACCGGCGCCGACAAGCTGGCACCGCTCATCCTGTGCCCCAAGCACCAGTCGACCTGGGAGACGTTTGCGTTTCCCACGCTGATGTCGCACCCGCTGGCCTATGTGTTCAAGCGTGAGCTGCTGTACATCCCGTTCTTCGGCTGGTCGATGGCGCGGCTGGACATGATCCACATCGACCGCAGCAAGCGCACCCAGGCCTGGGCCAAGGTGGCCGAGCAGGGCCGTGAGCTGCTGTCGCGTGGCATCTGGGTGATCATGTTCCCCGAGGGCACGCGCATCGCCCGCGGCCAGCGCGGCCAGTACAAGAACGGCGCCACCCGCCTGGCCGTGACCACCGGCGCACCGGTGGTGCCGATCGCCGTCACTTCCGCCCGCTGCTGGCCGCGCAAGAGCTTCGTGCTACGGCCCGGCATCATCGACATCTCCATCGGCACGCCCATCCCGTCGCAGGGCCGCGAGCCCGACGAGCTGATGCGCGAGGTGGAAGGCTGGATCGAAGCCGAGATGCAGCGCCTGGACCCCGAGGCCTACCGGAGCGGCGCACGATGAACCCGGCCGGCGCGGCCACGGCGCAGCAGTTGGCGCTGTTCGACCGCGCCGGTGCCGCCGAGCCAGAGCCCGACGACGCACCGCCGCAGACCGCGACCGCCTTCCGCCACCCGCAGGCCACGCACGAACTGCTGCTCGACGGCCACCGCGTGGCCTACCTGCTACGGCGCGCCCGGCGGCGCAGCATCGGCTTCGTGGTGGCCGCCGAGGGGCTGACGGTCAGCGCGCCGCGCTGGGTGCGTCTGGCCGATGTGGAAGAGGCGCTGCGCAGCAAGGGCGCCTGGGTGCTGCGCAAGCTGCAGGAGCAGCGCGAGCGCGCGCACCAGCAGCTGGCGGCGCGCGTGGTGTGGGGCGATGGCGCCGAATTCCCGTTCCTGGGCCAGCCGGTGCGCGTCCAGCTGGACACGGCGGTCACCGGCGCGCAGCTGGTGCCGCCCGAGCCGGGCAGCGGCCAGCCCGCGCAGCTGCGCGTGGGCCTGCCGGCCAGTGCCGCGCCCAGCCAGGTGCGCGATGCGGTGCAGGCCTGGCTGCAGCGCCAGGCCCGGCGCGTGTTCGAGGCGCGCTGCCAGCACTTCGCGCCCGCCATGGGCGTGACGGTGCGGCGCCTGTCGCTCAGCGCCGCCGCCACCCGCTGGGGCTCGGCCAGCGCCAGCGGTGCGATTCGCCTGAACTGGCGGCTGATCCATTTCTCCGAGGCCACCATCGACTACGTGGTGGTGCACGAGCTGGCCCATCTCATCGAGATGAACCACTCGCAGGCCTTCTGGCAGGTGGTGCGGGAGGCACTCCCGGGGTTCGAGGACGCGCGCGCGCCTTTGCGCGAAACGGTGCTGCCCAGTTGGGATTGAAGCCGCGGGCTGGTGGGCGCCACCGCCGGCGGGCGGCGCCGCGCTGTCGCTTGCCGGCAGCATGGCTGCCAAAAATGTCACTTCAGATCGGCGTTTGGGCACGCCGGCTTGCGCCCAAACGCACGTGGCGCCTGTCTGTCACCTGTGCGCGATCTATCAATAAGCGCATTTAAGCCGAAGAATCTGCGGCTTTGCCCGTTTGCGCCTGTGCGCCGGGTTGCCTCGCCAACGCGCTGAGCTGCCGAACCGCAGTGGCCGTGCGCACACGAGGTCCTCTTCCTCCTTCCTTCGCGTGGCCCATGAGCACTGACATTTCGCTTGCCCCGCCCCCAGCCGACTCCCGGCTGCTGGACGCCGTCGTCTTTCTCGCGCGCTACTTCGGCCGCCCCGTCGAACGGGCGGCGCTGCTGGGGGCCGGCGGCCCCGGCGCGGCCCCGGCCGAGTTGCTGCCCGATTGGTGCGCCCGCGCCGGGCTGATGCTGTCTGCGCTGCCGGCCGGCGAGGTGCGCGCCACCATGTTGCCGGCCCTGCTGCTGGGCGAGGGCGGCGCTGCGCTGGTGGTGCTGGCCCGCCAGGGCGATCGCTTCGAGGTGCACCAGCCCGGCGTCGATGGCACGCGCTGGATGACGCAGGCCGAGGTTGCCGCCGAATGCCCGGGCGCGCGCTGGATGGCGGCCCGCGCCGCCTTGCACATGGATCAGCGCAGCCTGCTGTACACGCTGCCGCAGGCCGGCCGCTGGTTCTGGGACGTGTTCGGCCGCAACCGCAGCATCTTCGGCTGGGCGCTGCTGGGTACGGTGGCGCTCAATCTGGTGGGCGCCTTGATCCCGTTCTACACCATGGCCGTGTACGACCGCGTGGTGCCCAACAACGCACTGTCCAGCCTGACGGTGCTCACCGTGGCGGCCGTGCTGCTGCTGGGCTTCGAGCTCGCGCTCAAGGTCTTGCGCGGGGCGCTCATCGAAACTGCCGCCCGCCGCATCGACGTGGCTTTGTCGTCGGCCATCTTCGCGCGCTGCCTGCGGCTGCGCGCAGCCAACCGGCCGGCCTCGGGCGGCGTGCTGGCCAACGTCGTGCGCGACTTCGAGTCGGTGCGCGAGTTCTTCGCCTCCGGCACGCTGGCGCTGCTGGGCGACCTGCCCTTCATGCTGCTGTTCCTGGCCATGGTGGCCATCATCGGCGGCTGGCTGGTGGTGGTGCCGCTGGTCACCATCCCCTTGATGCTGCTGTCGGCCTGGCTGATGCAGCGGCCCATGATGCGCAGCGTCTCGGCCTCTTCGCAGCAAAGCGCGCAGCGCACCGCGCACCTGTTCGAAACCATGAACGGCCTGGACACCGTCAAGGCCCTGGGCGCGGCCACCTGGAGCCGCCGCCGCTGGGAACAGCTGACGGTGGCCATCTCCCAGCACAGCTTCCACACCCGCGAGCTGGTGGCCTTCGGCGGCTACTCCGGCGCCTCGCTGCTGACCCTCAGCAACGTGGTGCTGGTGGCCATCGGCGCGGTGCTCATCGGCGAGCAGGCCATCACCACCGGGCAGCTGATCGGCGTGACCATGCTGGCCGGCCGCGCCATGGCGCCGGCCTCGCAGATCGCCTCGCTGGTGCTGCGCTGGCAGCAGACGCGCCTGTCGATGACGGCGCTCGAACAGGTCATGAAAGCGCCCACCGACGACGACGACAGCGCGCTGCAGGCGCCGCCGCTGAGCGGCCGCATCGAGTTCCGCGACGTGGCCTTCGCCTACCCCAACCGGCCGCCGCTGCTCGATGGCCTGAACCTGCGCATCCGCCCGGGTGAGCGGGTGGGCTTCATCGGCAAGCTGGGCTCGGGCAAGAGCACGCTGCTGCGCCTGCTGCTCAACCTGTATGCGCCCTCGGCCGGCACCGTGCTGCTCGACGAGCTGGCCACCACCCAGCTCGACCCGCAAAGCCTGCGCCGCCAGATCGGCTACGTGCCGCAGGACGTGACCCTGTTCCACGGCAGCATCCGCGAGAACATCGAGCTGGGTCGCACCGAAGGCGGCGACGCCGCGCTGCTGGACGCCGCGCGCAGCGCCTGCCTGGAAGAAACGCTGTCGCAGCTGCCGGCCGGCCTGGCCACGCCGGTGGGTGAACGCGGCGAACTGCTGTCCGGCGGCCAGCGCCAGTCGGTGGCCATCGCCCGCGCGCTGCTGGCCAAGCCGCGGCTGCTGCTGATGGACGAGCCCAGCAGCATGATGGACCCGGCCACCGAGCAGCGCCTGATCCGCGAGCTGCGGGCGCTCAAGGACACCACGCTGCTGCTGGTCACCCACCGCATGGCGATGCTGCCGCTGGTCGACCGGCTGGTGGTGCTGGACCGCGGCCGCGTGGTGGCCGATGGCCCGCGCGACGAAGTGCTGCGGGCGCTGGCGCAGGCCACGGCCCCCGAGGCCGCCCCCGCGCAACGACCGGTGAAGGTGGCGTGATGGCAGCCGATCACATGATGGTGGACCTGGACGCCGGCCCGCGCCGGCTGGCGCTGGCGCTGGTGGCGGTGCTGGCGCTGTTTTTGGTGGTGGCCCTGGCCTGGGCCAGCTGGGCGCATGTGGACGTGGCCGTGAACGCCCGCGGCACCGTGCTGGCGCCCAGCCGGCTGCAGGAAGTGCAAAGCCTGGAAGGCGGCATCATCCGCGCCGTCAAGGTGCAGGCGGGCGACCGCGTGCAGCGCGGCCAGCCGCTGGTGGAACTGGACGAAGTGCAGGCCGAGGTCGAGGTCGGCGAAAGCCGTGAATCGCTGCGCGCGCTGCAGTCCTCTCGCATCCGCGTGCAGGCCTTGCTGGACGGGCGCGAGCCGCGCTTCGGCAGCCTGGAAACCGAGGCGCCCGACCTGGTGCGCGAAGAGCGGCGACTGTGGCTGGCCGCCCGCAGCGAGGCTGACGCCAGCATCGCGGCCCTGGCCGAAGGCGTGCGCCGCCGCGCCGGTGAGCTGGCCGAGGCGCAAAGCCGCATCCCGGTCCTGGAAAGCGTGCTGGCTTCCAGCCGCGAGTCCTTGCAGATCGAAGAACGCCTGGTGGCCGAAGGCGCCGGCGCCAAGGCCGATCTGTTGACGGCGCGCCAGCGCTTCCTGCAGCAGCAAGGCGAGCTGAGCGCCCTGCGCGATTCGCTGCCGCGGCTGACCGCCGGCCTGGCCGAAGCCCGCGCCCAGCAGGCCGAGCAGACCGCGCGCACCCGCGCGCAGTGGGGCGCCCAGCGCACCGAGATCGAAGGCAAGCTGCAGACCATGCAGGCCACCGTGCGCGGCCGCGAGGACAAGCTGGCGCGGCGGGTGCTGGTCTCGCCGATGGACGGCGTGGTCAACCGCGTGCTGCTGCACACCGTGGGTGGCGTGGCCGCGCCGGGCGCCGCCATCCTGGAGGTGGTGCCCAGCGACCCTGCGCTCACCGTCACCGCGCGCGTCAAGCCGGCGGACATCGGCTTCCTGCACGTGGGGCAGGAAGCGAGCGTGCGCGTCAGCTCCTTCGACTCGTCCATCTACGGCAGCCTGCCGGCCACCGTGCAGCGCGTGGGCGCCGATGCGCTGGTCGATGAGCAGGACAAGCAGCCTTACTTCGAGGTGCAGCTGCGCACCGCGCGCGACTACCTGGAGCACGACGGCCGCCGCCTGGCCATCGGCCCCGGCATGCCGGTGGACGCCAGCATCCTGACCGGCCAGCGCACCGTCATGCAGTACCTGCTCAAGCCGGTGCTCAAGACCCTTCACTCGGCGATGCAGGAGCGGTGATGCGACCCACTCGTCCTTCTTCCCGATCGCGGGGTCGTTCGCTGGCGCCCAGGGCGTTGACGCTGATCGCCGCCGTGGCGGCTGCCTGTTTCTGCGCGGCGGCTGAAGCGGCCGGGCCGCAAGGCGCGCCGGTCGCGCCTGTCGTGCAGTCCGAAGCAGCCGGCACGCTCGTGCGCTTTGCCGATGCGGTGCAACTGGCGCTGGCGCGCGACGGCGACCTGCAGAGTGCGCGTGCCACGGTGCGCGCCGCGCAGGCGCAGGTCGACCAGATCCGATCGCGCTTTTTCCCCTCGGCCGGCGTGCAGCAGGAGCAGGGGCGGCGCGTCACCCGCGAAGCCGGCGCGCTGGTGGACCGCCACGCCCGCAGCACCGAAGGCTTCGTGCGCTGGAACCTGTACAACGGCGGCAGCGACCGCACCCAGCTGGACGCCGCCCAGCTGGAGCTGCAGGCCGCCGAGGCCGATGCCCGGCAGGCGCTGGAAGACGCCTGCGAGCGGGTGGCCAAGGCCTACATCGAGCTGCAGCGGCAGCAGGCGCTGCTCAAGGCGGCCATGTACCGCCACGCGGAACTGGCGGACCTGGCCGAGCGCGTGGCGCGCCAGGTGGCTGCGGGCAAGTCGCCGGCGTCCGATGGCGACCTGGCGCAGTCCTCGTTGATCGACGCCGAGCTGTCGGTGGCCAACAGCCAGGCCGACCTGGCGGCCGCCCGCGCGCAGCTGGGCGTGCTCACCGGACAGGTGGGTGCGCTGCTGGCCGAAGAGACGCCGCCCGGCACCAACCCCTGGGCCGGCACGCCCGGCCTGCCTGCAGATGCTCCGTTGGAAGACTGGTGGACCCTGGCCCTGCGCACGCATGCCGGCACCCAGGCCGCCGCCGCGCGCCGCGAGGCGGCCAAGGCCCGCGTACCGCTGATCGCACCCGAGTACCTGCCGCGCGCCGACCTGATGCTGCGCAAGGGCTTGTCCGACCGCACCGTACCCGTCGAGTCGACGCAGGACAGGCGCAGCTGGACCGTCACGCTTAGCTACGAGGTGCCGCTGGGCGGCGGCGGCACCGCCCGGCGCGAAGAGGCGCGCGCCCGCGCCGAGGCGGCGGAAAGCCTGGCCTGGCGCAGCGAGCAGAGCGTGCGCGGCGAGCTGGGCGTGGTGCGGCAGCAGGCGCTGCAGAACGCGCAGGCGCTGCCTGCACTTGCGCGCCAGCGCGAGCAGCTGAGCGCCGTGGTGCGCGCCAGCGACCTGCAGTACCAGGCAGGCCGCCGCAGCCTGTTGCAGCTCATCGACCAGCGCGACCGCCGCTTCAATGCCGACCAGCGGGAAGTGGAGGCGGCCTGGCGGCTGCGGCAGGCGTGGCTGCGCATGGCCGCGCTCACCGGCTCGTTGGCGCCCGCATTGGGCGTCGCCGAAATGCCACGCGACCGCGTCGAAGTGGACCCCATGCGACCCCCGGAACAGGGGCTGGCGCCACCTTGACGAAATGCTAACGAAATGACCTCTACGGCAGAAATGGTGAGAGATCGTTCAAGGTTCGTCGCCGGGTCGCGACACGCCACTATTTGAATGTGCGCAATTCACGCGTGAATGTCAGAATTGCCACTGCATCTCCCCCTTAATTGATGGGGTCGTCACCTTGTAATGTGATATGTGAACACATGTAAATGATCGAAACGTCGGGACAATGGCGGTGCGGCGCTGGGCCGCTTGCGAACCGGGAGGAACACTTGACCGTACTGAATTACTCAACCGCGGTGAATGTCTGGGAAGACACGAACAAAGACTTCGACATCACCACGCTGCTGCAACAGGCCGGATACACGCCCAGTGGCACCCTGAGCATCGAGTCGCTGCTGGTCAGCGACGGCAACGGCGGCTACATCGCAGCACCCACCGCGCTTTTCAGCCAAGTCGATGACCACACCGTCCGCGTCTCGGCGGCGGCCGTGCCGAACTACTTCGGCAACTTCGATACCTTGTCCGTCGTTTTCGACACCGGCGCGGACGTCATCCGCCTGACGCTCAAGGTCATCATCGACCCGGTCAACGACGCGCCCAGCGGCACCGACAGCTCGGTGGCGCTGCAAGATGGCAGCGGCTACGTCCTCAAGGAATCCGACTTCGGCTTCTCCGACGTCGACGGCAACAACTTCAAGTCGGTGGTGATCAACGCGCTGCCCGCCACCGGCACGGTGCTGCTCAACGGTGTGGCCATCGCCCCCGGCACCGAAGTGCAGATCGCCGACATCCGCTCGGGTCTGCTGACTTACCAGCCCGCGCAAGGCTCCACCGGCACGGTCGGCCTGTCGTTCCAGGTGCGCGACGACGGCGGGCTCGTGGGCACCGGTGCCGCCGACCTCGACCCGACGCCCAACGTGCTCAGCTTCAAGCTGCCCGCGCTGGCCTCGATGGGTGACCGCGTCTGGCTCGACAGCAACGGCAACGGCCTGCAAGACAGCGGCGAAGCCGGCTTTGCCAATGTCACGGTCAAGTTGCTGAACGCCAGCGGCGCCGTGGTGGCCACCACCACCACCGACGCTGCAGGCAACTACCTGTTCCAGGGTCTGCTGCCCGGCCAGTACAAGGTGCAGGTGGTCAGCCCCGACGGCTACAAGTTCACCACGGCCGACGCCGGCACCAACGACGCCATCGACAACGACGTGGTGTGGAACGGTACCGGCACCAACACCGGCACCAGCGGCCTGGTCACGCTGGCCGCGGGTGAAAACAACACCAGCGTCGACGCCGGCCTGAAGGTCTGCCTCGTCAAGGTGGGCGACACCATCTGGTGGGACGCCAACGGCAACGGCGTGCAGGACACCGGCGAGCGCGGTGTGGCGGGCGTCAACGTCAAGCTGACCAGTGCCGGCAGCGACGGCGTCTTCGGCACCGCCGACGACTCGGTGCGCACCACCACCACCGACGCCAACGGCAAGTACGCCTTCAACGACGTGGCCTGGGGCAAGTACAAGCTCACGCTGGACACCCCCGACGGCTTTGCCGTGACCAAGGCCGACGCGGGCACCAACGACGCCGTCGACTCCGACTTCAAGGCCGTCACCACGTCCACGTCAGTCAACCTGATCACCAACGGCAGTTTCGAGAACCTGAACTGCGGCGTGCCGGTGGGCTGGTGCGGCCTGGGTGACGTCATCGAAGCCGGTGCTGCCAGCGCCTATGGCGTCACTGGCGCCACCGGTGCCACGGTGGTGGAACTGGACGCCCGCTACACCGCCTCGCTGCTGGGTGGCACCGGGCTTTACCAGGACGTGAAGACGACAGCCGGCCAGACCTACCAGCTGTCGGTCGATGTGGCCGCCCGTGCATGCACGAAGCTCAGCACCAACACCGTCGAGGTGTGGTGGAACAACACCCGCATCGCCACCATCGACCCCACCAGCACCGCGCTGAAGACCTACAGCTTCTCGGTGACCGGCACTGGCGCGAACGACCGCCTGTCGTTCCGCGAGCAGTGTGGTGACGACGACGGCGTCGGCGGCATCATCGACAACGTCAAGCTCATCGGCAGCACCAGCAGCACCGTGTACGAAGCCGGCTTCCAGGTGGCCAGCTGCGACGACAACCTGACGCTGGATGGCGGCCTGATCGTGACCAAGCCCGCCACGCTGGGCAACAAGGTGTGGTTCGACCAGAACGGCGATGGTTTGCAGGACGCCTGCGAGCCCGGCGCCGCCGGCGTGACCGTGCGACTGCTGGACGCGGCCGGCACGGTGGTGGCCACCACGGTGACCGACTCCACCGGCGGCTACCTGTTCACCGGCCTGCCGCCCGGCCAGTACGCGGTGCAGGTGGTGGCCCCGGCGGGCCAGATGTTCACGTCGGCCAACGTCGGCAGCAACGACGGCATCGACAGCGACGTGGTGTGGAGCGGCAGCGGCAACACCGCCACCTCCGGCCTGGTGACGCTGGCCGTCGGTGAGACCAACCTGACCGTGGACGCCGGCCTCAAGCCCGTCGTCTGCAACATCGGCGACCGCGTGTGGGCCGACACCAATGGCAACGGCCTGCAAGACGCCGGTGAAGGCGGCGTGGCCGGCGTGGCGGTCAAGCTGATCGGCGCTGGTGCCGACGGCCTGTTCAACACGGCCGACGACACCTCGCGCGTGACGGTGACCGACGCCAACGGCAAGTACCTGTTCGACAACGTCGGTGCCGGCAGCTACAAGGTGGCGCTGGCGCTGGCCAAGGGCTACCAGCTGACCGCGGCCGACGTCGGCAGCAACGACGCCATCGACTCCGACTTCCGTGCCATCGGCGCCTCGACGACCGGGTCCAACCTGATCATCAACGGCAGCTTCGAAGACAACTTCGGCTGTGGCAATGGCGAATGGAAGACGCTCAGCGGCTACAGCCCCAGCGTCGGCCAGACGTCGGATTTCGGTGTGAGCGGCAACACGGGCGTGTATGCGGCCCAACTGGACTCCGAGTACAACTGGGGCAGGGCTCAGGGCCTCTACCAGGACGTGCAGACGCAGCAGGGCCAGACCTACCAGCTGTCGGTGGACCTGGCGAGCCGTGCCAACACTGCTGTGTCCACCAACACGGTGGAAGTGTGGTGGAACGGCAGCTGCATCGCGTCGATCGACCCGGCGACCACCAAGCTGACGACCTACACCTTCACGGTCACGGGCACCGGTGGCCTCGACCGCCTGACCTTCCGTGACCAGGCCGGCGATGACGACGGCATGGGCGGCATCATCGACAACGTTCGCCTGACCTCGCTGCCTTGGGCCTACGAGTCGGCCGCCTTCCAGGTGACGACCGCCACCGACAACCTGACCATCGACGCAGGCTTGACCTCGCGTGCCTTGATCTCGTTGGTGGGCACCGAAGCCATCTATGAAGGCAACAACGCCAACTACACGCTGCAGCTGAGCCAAGCGTTGGCGGTCGATACCACGGTGTTCGTGTCCTTCGCCAACGGCACGGCCAACCGCGCCACGGGCTGGCTGGGCAACCAGACGGTGACGGCGGGCGGTGGCTACACCACCCAGGACGGTGTGTACCACGCCAACCAGTACTACGACCCTGTCACCGGCACGTACGGCAACCAGGCCAACACGTCCACTGCACAGACGCAGGACTTCAGCGTCAAGGACATCAACGGCGCTTACCTGCCCACCACGGCCGACGGCTTCTACGTCACGATCAAGGCGGGGCAGACCAGCTCTGCGTCGTTCAACATCGAGGCCTGGCAGGAGAAGGTCTACGTCGATCGCGACTTCGTGGCCGACACGACCTACCGGGAAGCGGCCTGGGAAACGTTCCAGATCAAGCTCAGCGGTGGCAACAGCCTGACCGACTTCACCGAGACCAGCAAGACGGTCTCGATCGGCGACACCACCACGTACTACGCCTACAGCCCCATCGTGCTGGACCTGGACGGCAACGGCATCCAGACCAAGGCGCTGATCGACGCGGGCGGCAAGTTCGATCTGCTGGGCACCGGCCATGCCGTGAAGTCGGGCTGGATCTCCAGCGGCGACGGTTTCCTGGCGGTTGATGCCAACCACAACGGCCGCATCGACGGTGTCTCCGAGCTGTTCGGCAGCGCTGAGCGTGGCGTCGGCTTCGCCAAGCTGGCTTCGTTCGACAGCAACGGTGATGGCCTGGTGGACGCCAAGGACGCGGGCTTCAGCGAGCTCAGCATCTGGCAGGACGCCAATGGCAACCACCAGACCGACGCGGGCGAACTGCACACGCTGGCCGAGATGGGCATCGCCAGCCTGAAGACCGGGTACACGAACCTGGACGTCACGCAGCTGGGCAACCTGCTGGGTGAAGCCAGCACCGCCACCCGCGCCGACGGCAGCAGCATCGACATGGTGGACGTGTACTTCAACGTCTACGCCGACGATGCCGCGGCCGCCAAGGCTGCGCTGCCTTCGCTCGACGGTCTGCTGTCGCAGGACGACGCGCTGCTGCACCACGCCTTCGCGGGTGGTGCACCGGCGGTGGCCGGTGGCTGCGCCGGCTGCCCGGTGCCCGCCGCCGACGCCACGGCCCTGCACGCCGACGCCAGCGCCGAGCTGGTGCGGCAGCTGATCGCCCACATCAAGAACGCCGATCACAGCGCTGTTGCTGCGGTCGCGTAAGGCCCCGAGGCCTTGCCGGAGGAAGCCGGTCGGCACGTCGCCGCCCGGCTTGCAATCAAACCCTTGAAGGGAGAGGAATCACCATGAAGCAAAGTCACTTCCGCCTGGCGGGCCTGGCCGCTGCGGCGCTGCTGGCCACGTCGGCCGCGCATGCCGACACGCTGTCGGTCAACAACTACGCCACCACCGCCGACGGCCGCCTGGCCACCGGCAGTGTCGCGATCCTGTCGGGCGGCACCTCCGACCCGGTGCTGTTCAATGTGCTGAACAAGACGACCGGCACCTCGTTCCTGGCCTACTGCATCGAGCAAAGCCAGACCGTGCGCCGTTCCGACCAAACCTACAGCGCTGCCGCCTACTCGGCCCCGGCTGGCGTGCAGGAGCTGTACGACCGGTTCTACAGCACTTCGCTGCAGACGCAGCGGGGTGCGGTCGCCTTCCAGCTGGCGCTGTGGGACCTGACCGGCAACACCAGCCTCAGCAGCTACTCGTCGTCGGACGCCAACGTCGCGCTGGCCACGACCTGGCTGAACACCGTGAACGCCGACAACAACCCGTTTGCCCAACAGTACACGCTGACGCGTTGGTCGAGCAGCAGCCTGCAGGACGTGGTGCAGGCCGCGCCGGTGCCGGAGCCCGAAACCTATGCGCTGATGCTCGCCGGCCTGGGCGCCATCGGCCTGATCGCTCGCCGCCGCCAAGAGCCGCGCTGAACGACATTGCGGCCACCATGCCGCTGGGCGTGAGGTAGCCCATCTGCCTTCCGCCAAGGGCGCCCCCACCGGGGCGCCCTTTTTTTCATCTGCCGCTCAGAGGGACGAAGCCACCGCCGATGGCGCGAAGCCCAGCGGCGCTGCCCAGCCAGCGTAGGTCTTGGGCAGCGGGCGCGCATAGTCGCCCTGCTTGGAGGTGTGCAGCCCCAGCGCGGCCAGGCCTTCCGCGAACTTGATGGCGGCGGCCACGCCGTCGATCACCGGCACGCCCAGCCGCTGCTGCAGCTGCGCCGCCAGGTCGGCCATGCCGGCGCAGCCCAGCACGATGGCGCCGCTGCGGTCGTGCTGCAGGGCGTGCCGGGCCGCCGCCTCAATGCGGGCCACCAGCGCGGAGCCTGCGGCTTCCAGCTCCAGCACCGGGATGTCGGTGCCGTGCACGCCGCGGCAGCGGCGCTCGAAGCCGTACTTGTGCAGCAGGTGCTCGGCGATCACGCAGGTACGCGTCATCGTGGTGACGACGGAAAAGCCGGTGGACAGGAAAGAAGCCGCATGGAAGGCCGCCTCGGCGATGCCGATGACCGGCGCAGTGCAGGCCTCGCGCGCGGCGTCCAGGCCCGGATCGCCGAAGCAGGCGATGACCACGCCGTCCACCTGCGCACCGTGCAGGCGCGCCTGCTGCGCCACGCCGGCGGCCGCAAAGGCGTCGTCGTAGTGCCCTTCGATGGAGGCCGCACCGAAATCGGGCTGGGTGGCCACGATGGTGGTGCCCGGCGCGGCCACGGCGCGGGCGGCCGCGGCGATCTGCGCGGTCATCGCGGCCGAGGTGTTGGGGTTGACGACAAGCAGTTTCATGCGGACTCCGGCAGCGGAGGGAAGGGCAGTGGGTGAGGGGGATTGCATACAAAGCAAGCTCTGCCGCCCCATCGCGGGGCGGTTGGTGGCAGCGCCCGCAAATGCCGCGCCTGCCTTGGTGCAAGACCACTTGGCACATGCATTGCATACAAAACGGCCACGATGGAACGCACCGACCTGGAACTCGTCTCGCTGACCAAGCATTACGGCGACGCCGTGGCCGTGGCCGGTATCGACCTCAAGATCCAAGGGGGCAGCTACTGCTGCCTGCTGGGGCCTTCGGGCTGCGGCAAGACCTCGACGCTGCGCATGGTGGCCGGGCATGAGGTGCCCACCGCCGGCCACGTGGTGCTGGCCGGCCGCGAGATCACGCACCTGGAGCCGGTGCAGCGCGGCACCGCGATGATGTTCCAGAGCTATGCGCTGTTCCCCCACCTCAGCGTGCTCGACAACGTGGCCTTCAGCGCCCGCATGAAGGGCGTGGACAAGGCTGCGCGCGAGAAGCGTGCCCGCGAGCTGCTGGAGCTGGTGGCCATGACGCCTTACGCGGCGCGGCTGCCGGCGGCGCTGTCGGGCGGGCAGCAGCAGCGGGTGGCGCTGGCGCGCGCGCTGATGACGCAGCCCCGGGTGCTGCTGCTGGACGAGCCGCTGTCGGCGCTAGACCCGTTCCTGCGCATCAAGATGCGCGCCGAACTGCAGCGCTGGCACCGCGAACTGGGCATGACCTTCGTGCACGTCACCCACTCGCAGGAAGAGGCGATGGCGCTGGCCGACCTGGTGGTGGTGATGAACCAGGGCAAGGTGGAGCAGGCCGGCACCGCGCGTGAGGTGTTCGAGCGCCCGCGCACCGCTTTCATCGCCCGCTTCATCGGGGCGCACAACGTGGTGGACACGCCTTCTGGCGCGGTGGCGGTGCGCAGCGACCGCACCGTGCTGGCGCCCAGCGGCGGCCCCGGCATGGCGGTGACCGTCAAGGCCGTGGAATACCAGGGCAGCCATGTGCAGGTGCACCTGGCCACCCGCCTGGATGAACAGGACTCCGCCGACGACCGACCCGACAGCGCCGGCTGGGTGGCGCTGGTGCCCGATGCCCAGTTCCATGCCGCGCCGCTGGCGCCCGGCCAGCGCGTGGCCATGAGCTGGCACGAGGCCGATGCGCACGTGCTGCAAGGGTGAAGTGGTGCCCCCTAGCTCGCTGCGCTCGCGTCCCCCCGAGGGGGAGCTCAGTCCCTTGGGGCGGCCCGGCGGGACTGAGATGGTGCCCC